>JACZJD010000452.1 GCA_014860725.1 Aquamicrobium sp. | reverse complement strand
TGCCGGGCGTGAGCTTGCGCGAGGCGACGAGCGGGCCGTTGTCCTTGCGCGAGGCGCGCGGCAGGTGCTCGCGGATCAGCGCCGCCATGTGGTCGTCGCGGCTCTTGCCCGACTGGCCGCCCATCACCACGGCGACGACGGAGCGGCCGTTGCTGCGCACTGAGGTGACGAGGTTGAAGCCGGAGGCGCGGGTGTAGCCGGTCTTGATGCCGTCCACGCCCTCGATGCGGCCGAGCAGGCGGTTGTGGGTGGAGATGCGCTGCTTGCCGTAGGCGAAGGAGCGGGTCGCGAAATAGTCGTAGCGGCGCGGGAAGTGCTCGCGCAGCGCGACGCCGAGGATCGCCATGTCGCGGGCGGTCGTATACTGCTGGGCGTTCGGCAGGCCGTGGGCGTTGCGGAACTGCGTCGAGTTCATGCCGAGCTGCTTGGCTTTGGCCGTCATCATCCGCGCGAAATTGGCTTCCGAGCCGCCGATGAGCTCGGCGATGGCCGTCGAGACGTCGTTGGCCGAACGGGTGACCAGCGCGCGGATCGCCGTCTCGACGGTGATGGAGCCGCCGGCCTTGACGCCGAGCTTGGTCGGCGGCTCGGAGGCCGCGTTCCTGGAGAACGGCACCTGCGTCTTCTCGGTGATGCGTCCGGACTCGATCGCCTCGAAGATGAGGTAGATCGTCATCATCTTGGTGAGGGAGGCCGGATAGCGCCGGGCGTCGGCATTGCGCGAGAACAGCACCTGGCCGGTGTTGGCGTCGATGACATAGGCCGCGTAGCGCGAGTTCGCCGCTGCCTGGCCGGTCATGCCCGCGGCGATGAACGTCGCCGCCAGCAATACGATGAGAAGCCTTGCCTGTGTGGTGAATCGCGAAAGAAAGCTCGCCGACGCTTTACGCACACCCATACCCGTCACGCTTATTCGTTGCTGGAAACCGGAAGGCGCCTGTCCACGCCGTCGGGGGCAACGATAGCGGCGAGGCCGTTACCAATCCGTTTATGGTAACCGGCCCGTTCACCATTTCGATCAACTTCAAATTAACGGCCGGAAGGCTGCCGTTGCGGCATCGAATCGGCGGCCCTTGACATATTGTGCAGTGCAACATAAATAGGGTGCAACGCATTCAAAATGCGCCATCGCCCTCAATGAAAGGAACCCGACAATGGTTCAGTCGCTGGAAGACGCCGGCAAGGCCGGCAAGGAATTTTTCGATGCCGGCCTGAAGAACTTCGCCGCGCTGTCGAAGAACGTGCAGGCTCTCGCCGTCGAGGCCACCGAGTATTCGCGCAAGGCCTTCGAGGAAGGCGCGGCCACGCTGGAGAAGCTGGCTTCCGCCAAGTCGCTCGAGAAGGCCGTCGAGATTCAGACCGATTACGCCAAGCAGGCGTATGAGGGCTTCGTCGCCCAGACCTCGCGCGTCAGCGAGCTCTATGCCGAGATCGCGAAGGAGGCCTACAAGCCCTTCGAGTCCCTCGTCGCCAAGGCGAAGTGATCGCAAGCCGCGATTCGTCGTTCCGGGCCCTCGGGTCCGGCAACAGACCCGGCCCGCTTCCGCGCGGCCGGGTTTTTTGCTTTCGCCGGGCGCCCGTAGCCGGCTGACGGCACGGTATTTCGGCGGCAAGGCCGGACGGCCATATTGTCAGCGCGAAAGAAGGGCTTAAAATTCACGCAGGAGTGCCTACATGTCGCACCCAGGCAGGGTGTGAAGGAAGGATGACGTGACGACCGGCGGGCAAACCATGTCTGGCTTCGCGGCAAGGATGCAGGGTGACGAGGAACGCGGCGGCGGTCCGGGACGGGGCACGGCCGTCATCGCGCGGACGCGGCCGAAGACCAAGAAGCCGTCGCTCTACCGCGTCCTCATCCTGAACGACGACTACACGCCGATGGAGTTCGTGGTCCACGTGCTGGAGCGTTTCTTCCAGAAGGACCGCGAGGCGGCGACGCGCATCATGCTGCATGTCCACAACCACGGAGTGGGGGAATGCGGGGTCTATACATACGAGGTCGCCGAGACCAAGGTGGCCCAGGTGATGGACTTCGCCCGACAGCACCAGCATCCGCTTCAATGCGTGATGGAAAAGAAATGAGGTTCTGAATGCCGGCATTCTCCCAAGGCCTCGAGCGGGCGCTCCATCAAGCGCTCACCTTCGCCAACGAACGCCATCATGAATATGCGACGCTGGAGCATCTGCTTCTGGCGCTGCTCGACGACGCCGACGCGGCGGCCGTCATGCGGGCCTGCAATGTCAATCTCGAAGAGTTGAAGCAGACCGTCCTCACCTATATCGACACCGAGCTCGACAACCTCGTCACCGGCTACGACGAGGATTCCAAGCCCACGGCCGGCTTCCAGCGCGTCATCCAGCGCGCGGTGATCCACGTCCAGTCCTCGGGCCGCGAGGAGGTGTCGGGCGCCAACGTGCTCGTCGCCATCTTCGCCGAGCGGGAAAGCCACGCCGCCTACTTCCTGCAGGAACAGCAGATGACCCGCTACGACGCGGTCAACTACATCTCGCACGGCATCGCCAAGCGGCCGGGCGCCTCCGAGACCCGCGCCCCGCGCGGCGCCGAGGAGGAAAGCCACGGCCAGCAGGGCGGCGAGGGCGAGGAAGGTAGGAAGAAGCAGCAGCAGGACGCGCTGACGGCCTACTGCGTCGATCTCAACGCCAAGGCACGCGCCGGCAAGATCGACCCGCTGATCGGCCGCGACAGCGAGATCAACCGCACCATCCAGGTGCTGTGCCGCCGCTCCAAGAACAACCCGCTCTATGTCGGCGACCCCGGCGTCGGCAAGACGGCGATCGCCGAAGGCCTGGCCAAGCGCATCGTCGAGGGCGACGTGCCCGAGGTGCTGCTCGACGCCACCATCTTCGCGCTCGACATGGGCACGCTGCTCGCCGGCACCCGCTACCGCGGCGATTTCGAGGAGCGGCTGAAGCAGGTGGTAAAGGAGCTGGAGGATTTCCCCGGCGCCAGCCTGTTCAGCGACGAGATCCATACGGTGATCGGCGCGGGCGCGGCCTCGGGCGGGGCTATGGACGCCTCGAACCTGCTCAAGCCGGCGCTCTCCTCCGGCGCGATCCGCTGCATCGGCTCCACAACCTACAAGGAGTTCCGCCAGTTCTTCGAGAAGGACAGGGCGCTGGTGCGCCGCTTCCAGAAGATCGACGTCAACGAGCCGACCGTCCCGGACACGATCGCGATCATGAAGGGGCTGAAGCCCTATTTCGAGGACTTCCACAAGGTCCGGTACACCAACGAGGCCATCAAGGCCGCGGTGGAGCTGTCGGCGCGCTACATCAACGACCGCAAGCTGCCGGACAAGGCCATCGACGTCATCGACGAGACCGGCGCCTCGCAGATGCTGCTGCCGGAGGGCAGGCGCAAGAAGACCATCGGCATCCGCGAGATCGAGGCGACCATCGCCACCATGGCGCGCATTCCGCCGAAGACCGTCTCGGCCGACGACGAGAAGGTGCTGGCCAATCTCGAGGCCGAGCTGAAGCGCGTCGTCTACGGCCAGGATACGGCGATCTCCGCGCTCGCCTCCTCGATCAAGCTGGCCCGCGCCGGCCTGCGCGAGCCGGAGAAGCCCATCGGCTGCTACCTGTTCTCCGGCCCGACCGGCGTCGGCAAGACGGAAGTCGCCAAGCAGCTCGCCGCCTCGCTCGGCGTCGAGCTCCTGCGCTTCGACATGTCGGAATATATGGAGCGCCACACCGTCTCGCGGCTGATCGGCGCGCCTCCCGGCTATGTCGGCTTCGACCAGGGCGGCCTGCTGACCGACGGCGTCGACCAGCATCCGCATTGCGTGCTCCTGCTCGACGAGGTCGAGAAGGCGCATCCGGACCTGTTCAACATCCTGTTGCAGGTGATGGACCACGGCAAGCTGACCGACCACAACGGCAAGCAGATCGACTTCCGCAACGTCATCCTGATCATGACGACCAATGCGGGCGCGGCCGATCTCGCCAAGGCGGCCATCGGCTTCGGCTCGTCCAGGCGCGAAGGCGACGACATGGAGGCGATCAACCGGCTGTTCACGCCGGAGTTCCGCAACCGTCTCGACGCGATCATTCCCTTCGGCTCGCTACCGGTGCCGGTCATCCACCAAGTGGTGCAGAAGTTCGTGCTCCAGCTCGAGGCGCAGCTCGCCGAGCGCCGCGTCACCTTCGAGCTGTCGCCCGAGGCGATCGCGTGGCTGGCCGACAAGGGCTATGACGAGCGCATGGGCGCGCGGCCGCTGGCCCGCGTCATCCAGGAGCACATCAAGAAGCCGCTGGCCGACGAGGTGCTGTTCGGCAAGCTCAGGAAGGGCGGCACCGTGCGCGTCACCGTCGGCAAGGGCGACACCGGCGACGAGGTGCTGAAGCTCGACGCCATCGCCGACGAGGTGCCGGTCAAGCCGAAGAAGGAAGAGCCGGAGCCCAAGCCCGTGCGGCGCAAGGCGGCGAAGAAGCCCGCCGCGAAGGCGAAGGAAAAGGCCGAGCCGAAGGCGAGGGACCCGAAGGGGCCGCCCAAGCGCAGTTCCGTGCCGCAGCTTCCGCGCAAATAGGCGCATGCCATGACCGCCGCGCGCGACGACGTCCTCCGGGCGTTGCGCGCGCGGCTTCTTTCCGGCGACCGCAGGGAGCTCGGCGAGGCGACCGCCGTCGCCCGCGAGGCGCTGGACGATCCGGGCCTGCTGCCGCTCTTGGTCGATTGCCTCGAAGACGGCGACGCCACCCTGGTGTCGCACGCAGCGCACGCGGCGATGCAGGTCTCCCGCGACCGGCCGGAGCTCTTCCAGCTTTTTGCCGGACGCCTGACCGGCATTCTCGCCGCCTCACCGGTATGGGAGATCGGCGAGCAGCTTCCGAAGATCCTCGCAAGGCTCGACCTCGATCCCGCGCAGGCGGCGCAATTGCAGGCTGTGCTGGAGCGGAAGGTCGAGTCCGAATCGGCGATCGCCGCCGCCTCGGCGCTGACCGCGCTGGTCGATCTCGCCCGCCGCGGCCTGATCGACCCCGGCGACGCGAGGCGGGCGGTCGAGAAAGCCCTGTCCTCGCCGCGCAAGGCGGTGGCGGCGCGGGCGAGGCGGCTTCTGGCCTCCTAGAGC
>JACZJD010000451.1 GCA_014860725.1 Aquamicrobium sp. | reverse complement strand
GAGCGCGACGGTGCCCGCGGGCTCGACGCCTTCGCCCTCGATCCCGCGGGCACCGTCGCGCTCGATGTCGGGGCCTCGACCGGCGGCTTCACGCAGGTGCTCTTGGAGCGCGGCGCGGCAAGGGTCTTTGCGCTCGATGTCGGCCACGGCCAGCTCGATGCGCGGCTTGCCGCCGACCCGCGCGTGACCGCGCTGGAAAAGCTCAACGCCCGCGACCTGACGCTTTCGCATCTCGGCGGCGTGCGGCCGGATTTCGTCGTCTCCGACGTCAGCTTCATCTCGCTGAAGCTGGCGCTGCCGCCGGCGCTCGAACTTGCCGCGCCGGGCGCGCGCTGCGTGCTGCTGGTCAAGCCGCAATTCGAGGCGGGCAGGGCGGCCATCGGCAAGGGCGGGCTGCTGCGCGACCCGGCCGACGGCGAGAAGATCGCCGCCGATCTCGCCGCATGGCTAGACGACCGGCCCGGCTGGCGGGCGCTCGGCACCGTGCCGTCGCCCATCGAGGGCGGCGACGGCAACCGCGAATTCCTGCTCGGGGGCGTCAAGGACAGGGGCATCGGGGACAGATGAGCGCGATCCTGACCATCGCGCGGCTCGGCGCGCAGGGCGACGGCATCGCCGATACCCCGCAGGGGCCGGTCTACGTGCCGTTCGCGCTGCCGGGCGAGCGCGTCAATGCGGCGCTGGCAGGAAAGAGGGCCGATCTCGTCGCCGTGCTCGACGCCTCGCCGCAGCGCGTTGCGCCCGTCTGCCGCCACTTCACCGTCTGCGGCGGCTGCGCCATGCAGCATCTGGAGGAGCAGGCCTATCGCGACTGGAAGCGCGGCCTGCTGGTCGAGGCCCTGCGCGCGAAGGGTATCGACGCCGAGATCGCGCCGCTCGTCTCCTGCCCGCCGCAGTCGCGCCGCCGCGCCGGCTTCACCGCAAGGCGCACGGACAAGGGCGTCCTGCTCGGCTTCAACGCCGCGCTGTCGCACCGCATCGTCGACATCGAGGAATGCCCGGTGCTGCTGCCGCAGCTCGTCGCGGCGCTGCCGACGCTGCGCCAGCTCGCCGGCCTCGTCGCCCGCACCAACGACGCGTTCCGCCTGTCCGTGACGCAGACCGATTCCGGCCTCGACATCGCGGCCGAAGGCAGCGGCAGGCTGGAGGGCAAGCCGCGGCAGGCGGCGATAGAGTTCTGCCTGCGCCACGGCATCGCGCGGCTGTCCGTCGACGGCGAGATCGTCATCGAGCCGAAGAAGCCGGCGGTGATGGTCGGCGGGGTGGCTGTCGCGCCGCCGCCCGGCGCCTTCCTCCAGGCCGTGAGCGAGGCGGAGGAGGCGATGGCCGGCCTCGTCGCCGCGCATCTCGGCAAGGCGAAACGGGTGGCCGACCTCTTCGCCGGCATCGGCACCTTCGCGCTCCGGCTGGCGCGCAACAGCGAGGTCCACGCCGTCGAGGGCGACGCCCCGGCGCTCGCCGCGCTCGACCGCGCCTATCGTTTCGGCGCGGGACTGAAGAAGGTGACGGTGGAGAAGCGCGACCTCTTCGTGCGGCCGCTGACCTTCAAGGAGCTCGACGCCGCGTTCGACGGGCTCGTCTTCGACCCGCCGCGGGCCGGCGCCGAGGCGCAGGCCGTGCAGATCGCCCGCTCGCAGGTGCGGCTGGTGGCGGCGGTGTCGTGCAATCCGCTGACGCTGGCGCGTGACCTCGCCATCCTCGTCGAGGGCGGCTACGTCCTCAAGGGCGTCACGCCGGTCGACCAGTTCCTGTGGTCGCCGCATCTGGAGGCGGTGGCGCTGCTGGAGAAGCCCAGGAAGCGGCGCTGAGACCGCCGGTCAGGCTAGACCGTCGCCAGAAGACCCTCGACGAAGGCCGGCACGATCTCGGTCGCGCGTCCGAGCACCATCTCGTCGAACGCGGAGGCCGTCTCGGACGGCTCCAGGTTCAGCTCGATGGTGCGCGCGCCGGCATGTTTGGCCTCCTCGACGAAGTCGGCGGCGGGGTAGACGTGGCCCGACGTGCCGATGGCCACGAACAGCTCGGCCTGGCCGAGCGCGCGGTAGATGCGGTCCATGTGGTAGGGCATCTCGCCGAACCAGACGACGTCCGGCCGCAGCCGGCCGATGGTGCTGCATTGCGGGCATTGCGAGCTCGTCGTCATGTCGCCGTGCCAGCGCGAGCGCTGGTGGCAGGCCTCGCACAGCGCACAGAAGAGATCGCCGTGCATGTGGATCAGGTTCTTCGAGCCGGCCGCCTCGTGCAGGTGGTCGATGTTCTGGGTGATCAGCGTGAATTCGCCGGGAAACGCCGCCTCCAGCCGCGCCAGCGCCAGATGCGCCGCATTCGGCTTCGCCTCGGCGACGCTGTGGCGGCGGCGGTTGTAGAAATCGTGCACCCGCGCCGGATGGCGGGCGAAGGCGTCGGGGGTGGCATAGTCGCGCCAGTCGACCCTTGCCCAGATGCCGTCGCGATCGCGGAACGAGGCGATGCCCGATTCGACCGAAATGCCCGCGCCGGTCAGCACGACGATGGAGGAAGGTTGCGAGGTCATGAAATCACCGATGACAGGCTGCGGGATCGGGTGTGCCGAGGAGAGGGGCGGGCGTCATGTTCGCGTGCCGCCGAGGGTCATGCCGTCCATGCGCAGGTGCGGCTGGCCGACGCCGACGGGCACGTCCTGGCCGGCCTTGCCGCACAGGCCGATGCCGTTGTCGAGCTTCATGTCGTTGCCGACCATCGACACCCGGTGCATGGCGTCCGGGCCGTTGCCGATCAGCATCGCGCCCTTGATCGGGCGGGTCACCTTGCCGTCCTCGATCATGTAGGCCTCGGTGCAGCCGAACACGAACTTGCCGCTCGTGATGTCGACCTGCCCGCCGCCGAACGACACGGCATAGATGCCGTTCCTGACCGAGGCGATGATCTCCTCGGGCGTGTGGGGGCCTTCGGTCATGTAGGTGTTGGTCATGCGCGGCATCGGGATGCGGGCATAGGATTCGCGCCGGCCGTTGCCGGTCGGGCGCATGCCCATCAGCCGGGCGTTCTGCCGGTCCTGCATGTAGCCGACGAGCCGGCCGTCCTCGATCAGCACCGTGCGGTTGGTCGGCGTGCCCTCGTCGTCGATGGTCAGCGAGCCGCGCCGCCCGGCGATGGTGCCGTCGTCGACCACGGTCACGCCCCTGGCCGCCACCTGTTGGCCCATCAGCCCGGAGAAGGCCGAGGTCTTCTTGCGGTTGAAATCGCCTTCGAGCCCGTGGCCGACCGCCTCGTGCAGCATCACGCCGGGCCAGCCGGAGGCAAGGACGATGTCGAAGGTGCCGGCGGGCGCCGGCACCGCCTCGAGGTTGACCAGCGCCTGCCGCAGCGCCTCCTCGGCGGCGTGCCGCCACGAGCCTTCGGCGAGGAACTCGCCGAACCCCTTGCGGCCGCCCATGCCGTAGGAGCCGGTTTCCTGCCTGTCGCCGTCGCCCACCACCACGGCGACGCTGAAGCGCACCAGCGGCCGCACGTCGGTCGCGATGCGCCCGTCCGGCCGCAGGATCTCGACATGCTGCCACGAGGCGGCGAGCGACGCCGTGACCTGCCGCACGCGCGGGTCGCGGGCGCGCAGCCAGGCGTCGATCTCCTGCAGGAGCTTCGCCTTGGCCTCGAAGCCGGGCTCGTGAATCGGGTTCTCCTCGCCGTAGAGCTTGCGGTTGGTGCCGGCGGGCGCGTCCGCAAGAGTGCCGGAATGGCCGGCCTTGACGGCCGCCACGGCCGACGCCGCCCGCCTGAGCGCCGCTTCCGACAGCTCGCCGGAATGGGCGTAGCCGGCGGCCTCGCCGGCGACGGCGCGCAGGCCGAAGCCGCGCTCGGTGTTGAAGTTCGCCGTCTTCAGCCGGCCGTTGTCGAAGACGAGCGCCTCGCCCTCGCGATGCTCGACGAAGAGCTCGCCGTCGTCGGCGCCGGCGACCGCTTCGGAGACGATGCGCCGGATCGCGTCTTCGGAAATGTCGAACTGCTCGAGAAGTCTTGCCGCCACCGCGCGCCCCGTTTCATGACCCGACTGACGACTATATAGTCGGGCACGGGGTGGGTTGCACCCGCGCGGGACGCTTTTCATGGCCGCGGCATGAGAAACTGGCACTGGATTCCGCTCGGCGCGGCCGTCGGCGTCGCTGCCGGCGCGATCTTCGGCTTCGACTATGCACTCACCGGGCTTGGCCTCGGGCTCGTCGCCGGCGGCGCGATCATGCTGACGCTGCGGTAGCGCAGGCGCGGCTCAGGGCAGGGCGTCGAAGCCCGCCGCGAAGCCGGCGAGATCGACCGGAATGCCGATGCCCTCCTCGGGCGTCTGGAAGACGATGAAGGTGGCGGCCTGACCGTTCTTCAGCGTGTCGAGCAGCGGCTGTTCCAGAATCACCTCGGCATAGCAGCCGTCCTGGAAGCAGCGCACGAAATAGGCGCGCCCGATGTCCTTGCCGTCGACATTGAGGCCGAGGCCGTTCGGAAGCAGCACGCCGAGCGGCGCCAGCACGCGCAGGATCTCGGCGCGGTTGTCGGCGGTGCGCAGGACGACGACGGAAAGCCCGACCTCGGGCCGGTCCTCGGCGACGACGTTCTGCATCAGCGCGCATTGCTCGGCGGCCGCGCCGCCCGGCGTGTCGCAGATGACCGACCACGAGCCGTGGGTGGAGCGCACCGTGCCCTGCTGGGCGGCGGCGGGCCCCGGCAGGACGAGACCGCTCATGACCAGCGCCCCGGTCAGGGCGGCCATCGGCGCAATCCGGCGTAGCGTCATGGGTCTCATCCTTCTCGATAGCGGCGTGACGAATCACGCAAATCTAGCACGCACGGAACGGTGGCGGCGACGCATCGCGCACGGCCGGCCCGGGCCACGAATTCGCTGCGAGTTGAGCGAAATCAAGGCGCGCTGCCGCGATTTCTGCCTCGCGGGCAAAAATGCCGCACAAAGTTTTTTACGCATTCCTTGCGGTCCGTAGAAGAGTGTGATTTGAGATTGTGCTAGTCGCCCGCCCCTCGTCACCCGTCGAGGCGCGGCGCGCATACGATTTTCGTCGAGAGTATCCGACCGGGGAGATGACAAGGGTGATGAAGAAATTCCTTGCAGGCGTGGCCGCTCTTTCGCCGCTTCTGGCCGCCGCCAGCGCGTATGCGGCGCAGCCGACACCCTGGCAGCTCGGCCTCCAGCCGGCGGCGACCGCCATCATGGAGGAAATCCGCTGGTTCGAGCAGTATACGCTGTGGTTCATCGTGCCGATCACGTTGCTCGTCATGGCGCTTCTGGCCTGGTGCATCCTCAAGTACCGCGCCAGCTCCAACCCCGTGCCCTCGCGCACCAGCCACAACACGCTGATCGAGGTCATCTGGACCGTCGGGCCGGTGATCGTGCTGCTGTTCATCGCCGTGCCGTCGTTCCAGCTTCTCACCGGCCAGTACACGCCGCCCGAGGAGCCGGAGATCACCCTCAAGGCCACCGGCGTCCAGTGGAGCTGGGACTACGAATATCAGGACGGCGACGCGCCGCTCGCCTTCTCCTCGTTCATGCTGCGCGACGAGGACCGCGCCGGCGCCGGCAAGGAGGACAGGAACGAGTATCCGCGCCTTCTGGCCGTCGACAACGAGCTTGTCGTCCCGGTCGACACCACGGTGCGCGTGCTCGTCACCGCGAGCGACGTGATCCACGCCTTCGCCATGCCCGCCTTCGGCATCAAGGTCGACGCGGTGCCGGGCCGTCTCAACGAGACCTGGTTCAAGGCCCAGCGCGAAGGCATCTACTACGGCCAGTGCTCGGAGCTGTGCGGCAAGGACCACGCCTTCATGCCGATCGGCATCCGCGTCGTCAGCCGCGAGCAGTACGACACCTGGCGCGCGGACGCGCAGGCCAGCCTGGACGAGGCCAACAAGGCGCTCATGGCTTCGCTCGAAGCCCGCGCCGTGAACATGGCTGACGCCGGCGATCGCGCCAGCGCGCAATAACAGGAATACGGAGCGGGAAAAATGGCAGGCTCGGCATCTCAGCACGACACCCACGCGGCCCATGACCACCACACGCCGACCGGCTGGACCCGGTGGGTCTATTCGACCAACCACAAGGACATCGGCACCCTCTATCTGATCTTCGCCATCACGGCGGGCGTCATCGGCGGCTTCCTGTCCGTGATGATGCGCTGGGAGCTGGCCGAGCCGGGCATCCAGATCTTCAACGGTCTCGCCCAGATGGTCTACGGCTTCGAGGGCGACGCCGCCATCGACGGCGGCAAGCAGATGTTCAACGTCTTCACCACGGCGCACGCGCTCATCATGATCTTTTTCATGGTGATGCCGGCGCTGATCGGCGGCTTCGCCAACTGGATGGTGCCGATCATGATCGGCGCGCCGGACATGGCGTTCCCGCGCATGAACAACATCTCGTTCTGGCTGCTGCCGCCGGCCTTCGCGCTGCTCCTGATC
>JACZJD010000450.1 GCA_014860725.1 Aquamicrobium sp. | reverse complement strand
CGTCGAGGCCGGCGACGACGCCGGGGCCGAGGACGTGGCCGCCCGCCTCGTCGAGAGCAGGGGCCGCGAGGACGGCCATGTCGCGCTCGTCGGCGCCGGTCCCGGCGCGGAAGACCTCATCACGCTGCGCGCCCATCGCCTGCTGATGGAGGCCGACGTCATCGTCCACGACGCGCTGGTGCCGGAAGCCGTGATCGCGCTCGGCCGCCGCGACGCCGAGCGCATCGCCGCCGGCAAGCGCAAGGGCTGCCAGACCCGGACGCAGGAGGAGATCAATGCCCTTCTGGTGACGCTCGCCCGCGAGGGCAAGCGCGTGGTGCGGCTCAAATCCGGCGATCCGCTGGTGTTCGGCCGGGCGGGCGAGGAAATGGCCGCACTCAGGGATGCAGGCGTGTCGTTCGAGATCGTGCCGGGCGTGACCGCCGCACTTGCCGCCGCCGCCGATTTCGAGCTGCCGCTGACCCTGCGCGGCGTCTCCTCCTCCCTCGTGCTGACGACCGGGCACGACCTGAAAAGCCGGGCGCTGCCGGACTGGGCCAAGCTCGCCATCTCCGGCGCCACCGTCGCCGTCTATATGGGCCGCACCAATGCGGCCGAGGTGGCGTCGCTGCTGGCCGAGGCCGGGCTTTCGCCCGACACCGCCGTCGCCGTGGTCGAGAATGCCAGCCTTCCCAGCCGACGCCGGCTGCACGGCACGCTCGCCGACCTGCCGGCGCTGCAGGACCGCACCAGCCTCGCCGGGCCGGTGATGACGATCATCGGCGACGCCGTCGCCGGGGCCGATTTCACCGCGTCCGAGCCGCTGCGCGCCCGCGTCGCCGCCGACTCCCCCGCCTGAACGTCAGGAGCCGCACCATGAAGATACTGACCGCGAACAGGCTTGCCGACGGCGAGGTCGTCTGGCTGGCCGCCGACCATTCCTGGGCCACGTCGATCGCGGAGGCCGAAATCGCCCACGACGCGGCGACCGATGAGAAGCTGGAGCGGGCCGGCAGGGCGGCCTTCCTCAAGAACGAGGTGGTGGACGTGGCGCTGATCGACGTCGCCGTCGTCGACGGCGCGATCCGCCCGCTCAGGCTGCGCGAGCGCATCCGCGCCGCCGGCCCCACCAACCGCAGGGACCTCGGCAAGCAGGCTCGGCCGCCGCTCGCCGTCGTCGCGGCCTGAGCCCCGGACGCCGCCCGCATGTATCGTTACGACGAGTTCGACCACGGCTTCGTGCAGGCGCGCGTCGCCGAGTTCCGCGACCAGGTGGAGCGCCGGCTCAGCGGCGAGATCACGGAGGACCAGTTCCGGCCGCTGCGGCTGATGAACGGCGTCTACCTCCAGCTCCACGCCTACATGCTGCGCATCGCCATTCCCTACGGCACGCTGAATGCGCGCCAGATGCGCAGGCTCGCCCATATCGCGCGCACCTACGACAAGGGCTACGGCCACTTCACCACGCGCCAGAACATCCAGTTCAACTGGCCGGCGCTGTCGGACATCCCGGCGATCCTCGACGAGCTGGCGAGCGTCGAGATGCACGCGCTGCAGACCAGCGGAAACTGCATCCGCAACGTCACCGCCGACCATTTCGCGGGCGCAGCCGCCGACGAGGTCACCGACCCCCGCCCCTATGCCGAAATCCTCCGGCAGTGGTCGTCGGTGCACCCGGAATTCTCCTACCTGCCGCGCAAGTTCAAGATCGCGGTGACGGGCGCGGCGCGCGACCGCGCCGCCATCCAGGTCCACGACATCGGCCTGCACCTGAAGAAGAACGAGGCCGGCGAGTTGGGTTTCGCCGTCTATGTCGGCGGCGGACAGGGGCGCACGCCGCTCATCGCCAAGAAGATCAGGGATTTCCTGCCCGAGCAGGACCTGCTCGCCTACGCGACCGCGATCCTGCGCGTCTACAACCTCTACGGACGGCGCGACAACAAGTTCAAGGCGCGCATCAAGATCCTCGTCCACGAGACCGGCACCGAGGAGCTGACGCGCTGGGTCGAACAGGAGTTCGAGGCATTGAAGGGCGGCAACCTGACCTTGCCGGAAGCCGACATCGACGCCATCCGCGCCTATTTCGCGCCGCCGGCCCTGCCCGCCCGGCCCGAGGGCGAGGCGGCGGTGCGCGAGGCCCTGCTCGACAGCCGCGGCTTCGCCGCATGGCTGCGCCGCAACGTCACCACCCACAAGCACCCCGACTATGCCGCAGTCACGATCTCGCTCAAGGGCACCGGCGAGGCGCCCGGCGACGCCAGCGACGCCCAGATGGAGGCGGTCGCCGACATCGCCGAGGCCTTCGCCTTCGACGAGATCCGCGTCAGCCACGAGCAGAACCTGATCCTGCCGCATGTGGCGCGCGCCGATCTGAAGGCCGTCTACGACCGCCTCGTGGCGGCGGGGCTAGCGGCAGCCAATGCCGGCCTCATCACCGACATCATCGCCTGCCCCGGCCTCGACTACTGCGCGCTGGCCAATGCCCGCTCGATCTCGGTGGCGCAGGACATCTCGCAGCGCTTCGCCTCGCTGGAGCGGCAGGAGGAGATCGGCGAGCTGAAGCTCAAGATTTCCGGCTGCATCAACGCCTGCGGCCACCACCATGTCGGGCATATCGGCATCCTCGGCGTCGAGAAGAAGGGCGAGGAGCTCTATCAGGTGACGCTCGGCGGCTCGGGCGACGAGAACAGCGCGATCGGCGAGATCGTCGGCCGCGGCTTCTCGGCCGAGGAGATCACCGACGCCATCGAGACCATCGTCGAGACCTATCTCGCGCTGCGCGAGGGGCGCGAGGAAACCTTCCTCGCCGCCTACAGGCGGCTGGGGGCGGCGCCGTTCAAGCAGGCCCTCTATGGCAGCGAATCCAAGGCGGCCTGAGGAGCGACGATGAGCGAAACCGACACGCCCGCCGCCCCGCGGCTCTGGACACCGCAGGGGTTTCGCGACGACGACTGGACCCGCGCCGACAGCGCCGAGGCGCTGGCGGGCAACGGGCGGGTGATCCTGCCGCTGGCGGCGTATCTCGAGCTCGACGCCGGGACGCGCGCCGCCAATGCCGGCCGCATCGGCGTGCACCTCCTGCCGGGCGACGCCCTCGACCCCATCCTGCCCGACCTCGACACCCTCGCGCTGGTCTCGCTCGCCTTTCCGGCGTTCAGCGACGGGCGCAGCTATTCCAAGGCCGCGCTCCTGCGCTCGCGCCACGGCTTTGCCGGAACGCTGCGCGCCGCCGGCGACGTGCTGATCGACCAGATCCCGCTGATGATCCGCACCGGCTTCACCGAGTTCGAGGTGACGAACCCGACCGCGCTGCGGCGTCTGGAGGAAGGCCGCCTCGGCGGCATCGCCTATCACTATCAGCCGGCGAGCCGGCCGGAGGATGCCGGCCCGCGCTATTCGTGGCGCAGGGCGCCAGCCGGAGCCGAGCTGCCGTAGGCCGGATATCCCGGCTCAGCCCGCCTCGACCTCGCGCTGCCTGCGGAACTGGGCCGGCGTCGATCCGGTCCAGCGGCGGAACGCCTTGGCGAAGGCGCTTTCGTCGGAGAAGCCGAGCCCGTCGGCGATGTCGCGCAGGTTGTCGCTGCCGCGCAGCCGCTCGACGGCGACGCCGTGCAGGCTGGCGTCGCGCAGCAGCTTGAACGAGGTGCCCTCCTCGGCGAGCCGGCGGTTCAGGTGGCGGCCGCTGATGTTCAGGCGCTCGGCGACGCGCTCCTTGCCCCAGCGCGGGTTGGCGCGGATCAGCCGCTGCACCTCGGCGGCGAGGCTCAACTGCCCCAGCTCCGCCAGCATGCGGTCGGTCAGCTGGCGCAGGTGCGCGCGCAGCGTGCTGTTGGCCTGGATCAGCGGCAGGTCGAGCTGGTCGGCGCTGAACACCAGCGCGTTGTCCGGCGCGCCGAAGGTCAGCGGGATGCGCAGGAGGGCGCGGTATTCGCCCGGCGCGCCGAGCGGCCGGTGCGCAAGGTGCATGCCGGCCGGCCGGAAGGCATCGCCCGTCGCCCACATGCTCAGCCTGAGCAGGCCGGCGAGCGCCGCCTCGACGCGCTCGGCCTGGCGCAGCGCCAGATGCGGCCGGTAGCGGACGACGACGAGGTCGCCGTCGCAATCGACCGTGAAATCGCCGCCCTCGCCGACGATCGGCGCGACCTCGACGAGCTGCTCCAGCGCCTCGCCGAGCGTGTCGCAGGAGGCGAGCAGCATGCCGACGCAGTCGAGATGCCCCGCCTGCAATTCGAGCCCGAGGCGCAGGCCCGCGAGCCGGTCGCCGCTGGCGCGGCAATAGGCGTCCCACAGCCGGTCGAGCGTGGCGAGCGGCAGCCGCGCATTGTCCTCGATAGCCCTTCGCAGCTCCGCAGGCAGGTCGAGCGACAGCCGGTCGGCGCTCTGGATCACCGCGCGCGCATAGAGCCGGTTGACGCTGAAGAGATCGTCGCTCATGGCCTGAATTGCCATCTGCCCGTCCTGTTTGAAACGTTACGGCCGAGACCCCGGTGGGTAAGCTTCCCGTTACTAGAGCATATTCTAGCATCGGGCCAGCGGCCCGGAAATCGGGGGGAACTTCATGACTGAAACGAGCGGGGGCGAGCTGCTCGCCCGCATGCTGCATGCCGAAGGCGTCGAGCGCGTCTTCGGCATCGTCGACGGCACCTATTTCGGGTTCTATTCCACGCTTCACCGGCTCGGCATCGAGATCGTGACGCCGCGGCACGAGACGAGCGCCGCCCACATGGCCGCCGCCTATGCGCGGCTGACCGGTAGGCTCGGCGTGTGCATGGCCTCGAACGGCCCCGGCGTCGCCAACATCCTGCCGGGGCTGGTGGTCGAGCAGGCCGAGGGCAACCGGGTGCTGGTCATCACCAGCGCGCGCCGGCCGGCCATCATGTATCCCGACCGCGGCGGCGCCTATCAGTGCTTCGACCAGGCCGGCGTCATCGGCCGCATCGGCAAGTGGAGCGCGGCCGCCTCCTCGTTCGAGCGCATCCCGGAGCTGGCGCGCAAGGCGCTGCGCGCCTGCTGGGAAGGGCGGCCGGGCGTCGTCCATCTCGACGTGCCCGAGACGCTGATGAACGGCAAGTTCAAGGCGCCGGCGCCGTGGAACCCGCGGCATTACCGCCGCAGCGCGCCGCTGCCGCCGCCCGCCGAGCAGGTCGAGCT
>JACZJD010000449.1 GCA_014860725.1 Aquamicrobium sp. | reverse complement strand
GCCGACGAGCGGGCGCTCGCCGAGACCATCAACGTCTCCGCGACGCTGAGCGTCGGCGCGAGCCTGCGCGCGATGCTCGAAGGCGCGACCGTGCGCAACGGCTTCTGCGGCTTCTCCAACCGCAACGGGCTTGCGGCGTGGGACCTCGTGGCGAGCGGCTTCGTCGGCGAGATCGACGCCGTGCGCAGCGTCTACGGCTCCATCCTCGCCGAGGGCTTCCGCCCGGAGGCGATGGCCGAGGAGCTCGGCAGCCGGTTCGAGATCGAGCGGAACTACTTCAAGCGCCATGCCGCCTGCCGCTTCACCCACGGCGCGCTCGACGTGGTGGCGGCGCTGCTGGCCGAACTGGGCAGCCTGCCGCCCCGGGACATCGCCGGCATCGAGGTCGAGACCTACGCCTATGCGGCGCAGCTCGACAGCGCCGAGCCCGCCAATATGCTGGCGGCCAGGTTCTCGCTGCCGTTCGCCGTCGCCACGACCATCGTCAACGGCGAGGCGTCCGTCCCGGCCTTCCGCCGGAAGGCAGTCGCGGACGAGACCATCCGCGCGCTCGCCCGCCGGGTCACGGTGCGCGAGAATGCCGAATTCACCGCGATGCTGCCGGCGAAACGGCCGGCGCGGCTGACCGTGCGTCTCGCCGACGGGCGGGTGCTGACGCGCGAGACCATGACCAATCGCGGCGACGCGGCCGATCCCTACACGCCCGACGAAGTGCGCGCGAAATTCTTCGACCTGACGGTTCCGGTCTGGGGAGAGGCGCATGCGAAGCGGGTCCACTCCGCAATCGAAACGATAGAGACGGCGGAAAGCCTGGCGGGGCTCAACACCCTGCTCGGAGAACCGCCGCGCAAGGATGCATAAATGAGCCTGAAAGCCCTCATCGCCCGCGGGAAGCCTCTGGTGGCTCCCGGCGTCTATGACGCCCTCACCGCCTCCATCGCCACCGATGCCGGCTTCGACGCGCTCTATTTGTCGGGCGCTGCCATTGCCTATACCAAGCTCGGCCGGCCCGACATCGGCCTCGTGTCGATGACCGAGGTCGCGCAGGTGATCGAGCTGGTGCGCCAGCGCGTCGACACGCCGCTGATCGTCGATGCCGACAACGGCTACGGCAATGCGCTGAACGTGCAGCGGACGGTCCGCACCTTCGAGCGCGCAGGCGCGACCGCGATCCAGCTCGAGGACCAGACGCTGCCCAAGCGCTGCGGCCATCTCCAGGACAAGTCGCTGATCCCGGCGACCGAGATGGCGGGCAAGGTCAAGGCCGCCGTGGACGCGCGCACCGGTGAGGATACGCTGATCGTCGCCCGCACGGACGCGGTCGCCGTCGAAGGCTTCGACAGCGCCATCGAACGCGCCTCGCTCTATGCCGATGCCGGCGCCGACGTGCTCTTCGTCGAGGCGCCGCGCTCGCGCGAGCAGCTCGAAGCCATCCACGGCTCGCTCGGCCACCGGCTGCCGCTGCTGGTCAACATGGTCGAGGGCGGCGACACGCCGCTGATGACGGCCGAGGAGCTGGGCGCGCTCGGCTACAGCATCGTCATCTTCCCCGGCGGCATCGCGCGCGCCATTGCGCGCACCGCGCAGGACTACTACCGGTCGCTGCGGGCGCACGGCACCAACCAGCCCTTCGGCGACCGCATGTTCCAGTTCAACGAGCTGAACGCGCTGATCGGCACCCCCGAGATGCTGGAGGCCGGGCGCACCTACGAGACCTTCGACGCGTCGGAAGGGCGCGTGCGGGAAGGATGACGCGCATGAGCACGAAGACACTCGATCCCGTGACGCTCGCCATCCTCAACGGCCGGCTGGAGCAGATCGCCGACGAAATGGACGCCACGCTCTACCGTTCGGCGTTCAACCCGATCATCGCCGAGGCGCGCGACGCCTGCCACGGGCTCTACCACGCCGAGACCGGCGCGACGCTGGTCCAGGGCACGCGCGGCCTGCCGATCTTCGTCGGCGCGATGGCCTTCGCGGTCAAGGCGGTCATCGACAAGGTCGCCAGGGAAGGCGATCTCTCGCCCGGCGACACCTTCCTGTTCAACGATCCCTATGCCGGCGGCACGCACCTCAACGATTTCCGGCTGGTGCGGCCGGTCTTCCGCGGCGACAGGCTCTATTGCTGGATCGCCTCCGTCGGGCACTGGCTCGACATCGGCGGCAACGTGCCCGGCGGCTTCAACGCCAGGGCGACCGAAAGCTTTCAGGAAGGCGTGCGCATCCCGCCGGTCAAGCTCTTCTCGCGGGGCGTCATCAACAACGACATCGTCGAGATCCTGTCGGCCAACTCGCGCGTGCCGCTGTCCAACTACGGCGACCTGAACGGCCAGCTCAACGCGCTCGACCTCGGCGAGCGCCGGCTGGCCGAGCTGCTCGACTCCTATGGCGACGATACGGTCGAGGCGGCGTTCGAGGCGTTCTCGAACCGCGCCGAGGCAATGATGCGCGAGGCGATCCGGGCGCTGCCCGACGGGCTCTACAGCTTCGAGGACTATCTCGACAATGACGGCATCACGCCGGACCGTCTGACCATCGCGCTCGATCTCACCATCCGCGGCGACGAGATGGTGCTGGATTTCTCGCGCTCGTCCGCGCCCTGCGCCGGGCCGCTCAACATCGCCTATTCGACGGCCGCGGCCTGCTGCTACGTGGCGCTGAAGCACGTCTTCACGGCCGTGCCCGCCAATGCCGGCTGCCTGCGGCCGATCACCTTCGTCATTCCCGACACCACGCTCCTCGGCGTCAAGCCGCCGAAGCCGGTCGGCGGCTATACCGAGACGATCCTGCGCGTGATCGGCGTCGTGTTCGGGGCGCTCGCCAAGGCCGATCCGGCCCGGGCCACGGCCGGCCCCTTCGGCACCATCAACGCGCTCTCCATCGCCGGCCATCGCGACGACGGCTCGCGCTACGTCATGTTCTCCTTCTTCGGCGGCGGGCTCGGCGGCAACCCGCAGAGCGACGGCCTCAACCACGCCAACAACCCGATCTCCATGGCGACGATCCCGCCGGCCGAGATCATGGAGGCGTCCTATCCGGTGATGTTCACGCAGTGGGCCTTGCGGCCGGATTCCGCAGGGGCCGGCTATCACCGCGGCGGCGTCGGCGCGATCTACGAGATCGAGCCGCTGACCGACGCCGACGTCTTCCTGCTCGGCGAGCGCGGCGTCTACCCGCCGTTCGGCGTCGCGGGTGGCACGGACGCGGCGCTCAACCGCTTCGTCTGGCAGGCCGACGACGGCGAGCACTCGCCGCCGCTCGCCTCCAAGATCGCCGATGTCCGCGTCCGGGCCGGCCAGCGCGTGCGCATCGAGTCGCCCGGCGGCTTCGGCGATCCGAGGACGCGGCCGGCGGAAAAGGTGGCGCGCGACGTCCAGCTCGGCTTCGTCAGCCGCGAGGCCGCGCGCACGATCTACGGCGTCGAGACCGATGCGGAGGGCAACCTCGACACCAACGCCACACGCCAACTGCGCGAAGGGGCAGCCGCATGAACACGCATGTCAAGCCCAGCCGCGCCTCCGTCGTCGGCGTCGATGTCGGCGGGACCTTCACCGACCTGTTCTACTACGACGCGGATGCGGGGCGTTTCCAGACGGCCAAGGTGCCCTCGAACCGCGGCGACGAGGCCGTGGGCTTCCTCGAAGGGCTGCGGAGCTTCGGGCCGGTCGCGACGCTCGGCTCCATCGTCCACGGCACGACCGTCGGCACCAACGCGCTTCTGGAGCGCAAGGGCGCGCGCACCGCGCTCATCACCACGGCGGGCTTCCGCGACGTGCTGGAAATGCGCCGCCGCGACCGGCTGCATACCTGGGGCCTGTGGGGCGATTTCGTGCCCGTCATCGAGCGCGACCTGCGCTTCGAGGTCGCGGAGCGCGTGCTGGCGGACGGCACCGTGCGGCAGGCGGTCGATCTCGACCAGGTGCGCGCGGCGGCCCGGAAGGCGCTCGCCGCGGGCGCGGAAGCGCTCGCCATCGTCTTCATCAACGCCTACGCCAACCCGGCCAACGAGCTCGCGGCGCTCGAAGCCGCGCAGGCGGTATGGCCGAACGAGAATGTCGGCTGCTCGGCGCAGATCCTGCCCGAGATCCGCGAGTTCGAGCGCACCTCGACCACGGCGCTCAACGCCTATCTCCAGCCGGTGGTGGGCGGCTATCTGCGCAAGCTCACCGACGCGCTGGCGGGCGAGGCGTTCGGCGGCCGCTTCCACATCGTCCAGTCGAACGGCGGCGTCATGTCCACCGAGACCGCCCGCCGCCTGCCGGTGCGCACGGCGCTTTCGGGCCCGGCGGCCGGCGTGATCGCGGCGGCGGCCATATCCAAGGCCGCCGGCTTTCCCAACATCATCACCGGCGATCTCGGCGGCACGTCGTTCGACGTCTCCCTCGTGGTCGACGGCGAGACGTCGCTGGCGGCGCAGACCACCATCGACTTCGGCCTCGTGGTGCGCACGCCGATGATCGAGATCACCACCATCGGCGCGGGCGGCGGCTCGATCGCGCATGTGGACGCGGGCGGGCTGCTCCAGGTCGGGCCGGAAAGTGCGGGCTCGCGCCCCGGCCCGGTGGCCTACGGGCAGGGCAACACCCGCCCGACGCTGACCGACGCCAACATCATGCTCGGGCGTATCAATGCCGAGCGCCCCATCGGCGGCAAGCTTGAGCGCCTCGACGTGGAGGCGGCGAAGGCGGCCATCGAGGAGCATGTGGCGAAGCCCTGCGGCCTCGGCGTCATGGAAGCGGCCGAGGCCATCGTGCGCATCGCAGACGGCCGCATGGCCGGGGCGATCCGCCTCGTCTCCATCGAGCGCGGCCACGATCCGGCGAAGTTCGTCGCGGTGCCGTTCGGCGGCGGCGGGGCGCTCCATGCCGGCGCGCTCATCAAGGATGTCGGCCTGCAGGCGGCGCTGGTGCCGCGCTATCCGGGCGTGACCTCGGCCCTCGGCTGCGTCATCGCCGACATCCGCCACGATCAGGTGCAGACCGTGAACCTGACGGTCGACGCGCTCGACGTCGAGGCGCTCGACCGGCGCATGGTGAGCGAGGCCGAGGCCGCGCGGCAGGTCGTGGAGGAAGCCGGCCTGCAGATCGACCGCATCGACCTCGTCTTCGAGCTCGACATGCACTATCTCGGCCAGACGCACACCGTGTCCGTGCCGCTGCCGGTGACGGTCGAGCGTGGGACGACGGGCATCAGCCGCGAGATCGTGCAGGCCGCGTTCGACAGGGCCTATCAGGCGTCGTTCAGCCGCCTGCTGCCCGGATTGCAGGCCAAGATCGTCAATCTGAGGACATCCGCCATCGGCCGCCGCCCGCATTTCAGCCTCAAGGCGCTGGCGCCCGAGGAGGGGGCGACGGTCGGGCAGGCGCAGCGCGGCAGCAGGCCGGTGTGGTTCGACGGCGGCTGGCACGACACCGCCATCTACGCCCGCCTCGAGCTGCCGGTCGGCGCCGTCATCGAAGGCCCGGCGATCCTCGAGCAGCCCGATGCCACGACGCTCGTGGACCCCGACCTGAAAGCGCGGGTGGACGCGTTCGGCAACGTGATCGTGGAGCGCAGGTGATGGTGTCCCAGCCTATTCCGGTCGCGAACACCGGCCTGCTCATCGTCGATCTTCAGAACGATTTCCTCGATCCGAAGGGCGCCTATGGCAGGGCGGGGCAGACCGCCCCCGAGATCGCCGCCTTGCCCGAACGCCTCGCGCCCCTTGCGGACCGGCTGCGGGCGGGCGGCGGCTGGATCGTCTCGACCCAGTTCACGCTCGTCCCGGCCAAGGGCGGCGAGCCCCTGATCTCCCCGCACCTGAAGGAGCTGAGGCCGTTTCTGGCCAAGGGCGATTTCGCGCCGGGCGCCTGGGGGCACCAGCTCGTGGACAGGCTGGCGCCGGCCGACCTCACGGTCGAGAAGGTCGCCTATTCGGCGTTCTACATGACGCGACTCGAATGGGTGCTGCGCAAGTGCGACATCCGCCGGCTGCTCGTCTGCGGCATCGTCACCAATGGCGGCGTCGCCTCCACGGTGCGCGACGCGCATGTGCGCGACTTCGACGTGACGGTGCTGGCGGATGGCTGCGCCGCCTTCTCCCCGGCCGTCCACGACACCGCCATCGCCGCGCTGCGCCCGGTCTGCCGGGTGGCGACGATCGCCGAGATGGCGGCCGAACTGTTCCCGCAAGGCTAGGGAGGACACCATGCCCGTCGTCGAAACCACGCTCATCGAAGGCTACGATGCCGAGACGAAGGCGCGCCTCATGACCGGCATGGCGCGGGTCGTGCGCTCGGTCATGGCGGCGCCTGCGGAAGGGATCGTCACCAT
>JACZJD010000064.1 GCA_014860725.1 Aquamicrobium sp. | reverse complement strand
GATGATGCCGGTACGTGTCATGATCTGCCTCCTGCTGTTGCTGGAGGCCGAACCGTGCCCCGGCCGCATTGTTCCGCCGGCTGCGCCCGCTAGCTCCGGCGCAGGCTTTCCCTGCGCCCGCGCAGGCCGCCGAAGCGGAAGCCGTCCGCCACGGCCGTGCGCACCATCAGCATCTCGCCGATGGTCTCGTGCGTCATCAGGCCGACGAGCCTGTCGGCGCTGTCGACGACGGCGACGGCGGGCACGCTCGCCTCCTGCATCAGCCTGAAGCTCTCGTCGAGGCACTTGCGGTGATGGATCTTCGGGATGTCGGTGCGCGTCGCGCTGGCGACGGGGGTGGAGGGGCCGTGCTCGCTGAGGCTGCGGATCATGGAGTCGCGGGTCACAAGCCCTTCGAAATGGCCCTGCTCGTCCACCACCGGGAACTCGTGCTGGGTGGTGGCGAGCAGCTTCTCGATCGCCTCCTCGATCGTCGCCGAGGGGTGCAGCCGCTCGAACTGCGTGATCATCACGTCGCCGACGAGGACGCTCTTCGCCACCTCGCGGATCTGCGCGTTCTGCGCCTCGGCCGCGGCCGCGAGATAGACGAAGATGCCGATGAAGATCAGCAGCGGGTTGTAGAGGAGCCCGATGAAGCCGAAGACGAAGGCGAGGCCCTGTCCGATGGTCGCCGCGATCTGGGTGGCGCGCGACCACGACATGCGCGAGGCCAGCACGGCGCGCAGCACGCGGCCGCCGTCCATCGGAAAGGCCGGGATCATGTTGAACAGGACGAGGAACAGGTTGATGCCCGCCAGCCTGACGAGGAAGCTGGTGCGCGGGTCCTCGATCCCCGCCATCTGCTCCACCTCGGCCGGCCCGCCCAGCAGCAGGAAGATCACGGCGGCGATGGCGACGTTGACCAGGGGGCCGGCGATGGCGATGACGAATTCCTGGCGCGGCTCCTCCGGCATCCGCTCCAGCCGGGCGACGCCGCCGATGGGCAGGAGCGTGATGTCCGGCGTCCTGATCCCGAAGCGGCGGGCCGCCGCGATGTGCCCGAACTCGTGCAGCACCACGCAGGCGAAGACGGCGACGATGAAGGCCACGCCCTCCCATGCCGCCGGCGCGCCGCCGATCTGGTAATGGGCGAACCAGATCCAGATCAGCAGGATCAGGAAGGTGATGTGGACGCGGATCGTCGTGCCGGCGATCGTCCCGAGGTTCAGTGACCAACCCATCTCTTCGTCCTCCTGCGGTGCGCCCCTATTGAAGACACCGGGCCTTCGCCAACGCAACACGCTCGTGCGTGCCGGATAGCCGCACCGCGTTGTCTGCTCCGCCGACGGGGCCGGCGGCGGCGGATTCATGGGCTTTTTACCGTCCGCCACGCGGCTTCGGCGGAGGCTCGCGCAGCCTCATGACAGCGGCCTTCTTCGCGGCTATGGTCTACCGTTACGGCGCATGCCGGCGCGGTCGTTGCGGCCGGCCGCATGCGACGGGAGCGGCGAAGGTTCTGCGGGGATGCTCAACTCGATCAACTTTCTCGACGGCGGCGGCGAGATGGGGGCTGCGATCCGCAGCCACGACTGGTCGGCGAGCGAGCTCGGCCCGCCGCAGAACTGGCCGCCGTCGCTGAAGACGGCCGTCGGCATGGCGCTGAGCTCCAAGTTCCCCAAATGCGTCGTGTGGGGGCCCGATTTGATCACGCTCTACAACGACGCCTTCCGCCCCATCCTCGGCGACAAGCCGCTGGCGCTCGGCCGCTCCTTCCGCGACGTGTGGAGCGAGGCTTGGCACGAGATCGGGCCGATCGCCGAGCGCGCCTATGCCGGCGAGGCGACGTTCATCGAGGACTTTCCCCTCGTCATCGACCGCTACGGCTATCCCGAGCAGTGCTATTTCACCTTCTGCTACAGCCCCATCCGCGACGAGAACGGGGTGGTGCGCGGCATGATGGACACGGTCATCGAGACGACGGGGAAGGTCGAGGCCGAGCGGCAGGCGCGGCTCCTCAACGGCGAGCTCGAGCACCGCATCAAGAACGCGCTGACCGTGATCCAGGCCATCGTCAACCAGACCTTCCAGTCGGCGGGGAGCGGGGAGGAGGCCCGCGAGGCCCTGATGCAGCGCATCGGCGCGCTGGCGGAAGCGCAGGCGCTGCTCACCCGCGCGAGCATGGCCGAGGCCGGCATCCGCGACGTGATCGAGCACGCGCTGACGCCGTTCCGCACCGGCAGCGGACGGTTCCGCATCGAGGGCGCGCCGGTGGCGCTGTCAGCGAAGCAGTCGCTGTCGCTGGCGCTCGCGATCAACGAGCTGGCCACCAACGCGCTGAAATACGGCGCCCTGTCGAGCGGCGACGGCGAGGTGCGCGTGACGTGGGCGGCCGGCCGGCCCGGCACCGAGGACGAGTTCCGCCTGAACTGGGTCGAGGCCGGCGGCCCGCCGGTCTCGCCGCCGGAGCGCAAGGGGTTCGGCTCGCGGATCATCGAGAAGGCGCTGGCGGCCGATTTCATGGGCGAGGCCGCGCTTTCCTACGATCCGGCCGGCGTGCGCTGCGAGCTGCGCACACGCATGATCCACATCGGCGCCGAGCCCCGCCACGGGGAGGATGCCGGCGCTGGCGACGCGGCCGCCGCCCGCCGGGCCTGAACGGCGCAGGAACCATTCCCGCGGCTCTCGCATTCCTGTTTCAACACAGGAAACGACATGAGCATCCGCAGCTTTCGCAGGAACTATCTTTCGCGGCCAATCTTCCGCATGGCCGCAACGGCGCTGCCGCCGATCTCCGAGACCGAGCGCGAGGCGATCGGCGCGGGCACGGTGTGGTGGGACGGCGAGCTGTTCTCCGGCAATCCCGACTGGCGCAAGCTCCTCGTCATGCCGCGGGCGCAGCTGTCGGCGCGCGAGCAGGCGTTCATGGACGGCCCGGTGCGCGAGCTCTGCGCCATGGTCGACGAATGGAAGATCGCCTGGGAGGACCGCGACCTGCCGCAGGAGGTCTGGGAGTTCATGCGCGAGAAGAAGTTCTTCGGCATGATCATCCCGGAGAAATACGGCGGGCTCGGCTTCTCCAACACCGCCCATTCGGAGGTGGTGCGCACCGTCTCCTCCGCCAGCGTCGTCGCCGGCGTCACGGTGATGGTGCCGAACTCGCTCGGCCCCGGCGAGCTTCTCCTGCATTTCGGCACCGAGGAG
>JACZJD010000448.1 GCA_014860725.1 Aquamicrobium sp. | reverse complement strand
GCGCGCCATGGGCGCGACCAGCAGCCTGGTCGCCCGCAGCCGGCGGCCGACGCCGCGGCGGCTCTTCCTGCGCGCCGCCGAAATCTATGCCGAGCGCTTCAGCGACCCGGACGGGCGCGTGCGCGCCACCTTCTCGACCATCTGGATGTCGGGCTGGGCCCCGCACGCCTCGCAGCAGAAGCCGGCACGGCCCGGCAGCGCGACCGTGTCGCTGGCGAAGGTGCTGGGAAGCTGAATGCCCTAGTTGCGGGCCTCTTCGATCACTTCGGTCGCATATTCGAAATTGGCCAGCATCTGCCGCATGGCATTGCTGAACCCGCCGAGGATGAGCAGCGACAGGACCGCCACGATGAGCCCGTATTCGACCGCCGATGCGCCGTCTTCATCCCGGACGAATTTCTTCAGCATGGGGGCTCCCTCCCGTTGCGGGATCGCACGGGCCGGTGCGACGCAGGGAAGATTAGCGGAGCGTGAATGATGAAAGGTTAATGCCCGGTCATTCCGCGGCGGCCGCGCCGGACAGGCTTAACGCGAAGTTTCCGCCGTCAGCAGTCGCCGGTGCGCATGCCGTTGCTGCGGATGATGCAGACCGAGGACGGCGACGGCTGCAGCACGCTGCGGCGCACCGTGTAGGAGCCGCCCGAGCGCTGGCCGACGGTCCCCGTCGGCATCGGGTCGAGCATGCTGGAATAGGACGAATAGGCCATCCGCTCGACCTGGCTTTCGGCCAGCGGCGTCAGGATCAGCGCCAGCCCGACGGCGGCCGAACCGAACAGCAGCGCCACGCGCAGCGCGCCCATTCCAACCTCGCCGACGATGCCGGCGCGCCCGCTGCGCGGGCCTTCCCATTCGTTGCGAAGCGACATCGCTCACCCCACCTCGACCGGGCCTTGGACAGGAGCCGGTCATGCTGCCGTTTCGCTCAATGTTTCATGGCCGTCTAAACTTTCGATTAACGATGACGGCGGGGCGGCGGCGGAAAAAAGGCCCGGAGGGGGAACCCTCCGGGCCTTGTCCGCGGCGGCGGCCGGTCGCCCGGCCGCATCGTCGCCCGGTTACTGCACGGGGCCGACGTCCTTGAAGCCCGGGCCCTCGATCACGGTCTCGATGACCACGCCGGGCACGTCGCCCTTCTCGTCGAACTCGTGGCTGCCGGCCGCACCCTCGTAGTTGATGTCCTGGCCGGCGGCGATCAGCTCGACCGCCTTCTGCCACTCGCCCGGCAGGATCACCTCGCCCGGCGCGGTCGCGACCTCGCGCAGCGCCGCACTCAGCCCCTCGCGGCTGTCGGAGCCGTTCTTCTGGATCGCCAGCGCCAGCAGGAAAGCGGCGTCGTAGGCCTGCGCCACGAACGAGCCGGCCGGGTCGAAGCCCGCGGCGCGGGCGGCCTCGGCGAAGATGGCGGTGCCCGGCGTCTCCGGGTTGCCGATCTTGGTGCCGATGAAGCCGTCGAGCCTGCCCTCGCCCACGGCGGTGACGAGGCTGTCGCCGATCATGCCGTCGCCGCCGGCGAACTTCTCGAAGTCGCCGCCCTCGAGCGCCTGGCGCACGATGGTTTGGCCCGAGCCGTCGACATAGGCGAGCACGACGAGGATGTCGGCGCCCGAGGACGCGAGCGAGCCGATCTCGGCGCGGTAGTCGGCCTTGCCGTCCTCGTGCGCCTCGTTGGCGGCGACGCTGCCGCCCAGCGCCTCGAACGCGCTGGCGAGCGCATCGGCGAAGCCCTTGCCGTAGTCGTTGTTGACGTAGGTGACGGCGATGCTGTCGTGGCCCTTGTCCTTGAGCAGCTTGGCCAGCGTCTCGCCGGAATAGGCGTCGGACGGCGTGGTGCGGAAGACGAGGTCGTTGTCGTCGAGGTTCGACAGCGCCGGCGAGGTGGCGGCCGGCGAGATCAGCACGACGCCGCCGGGAATGGCGGCGGTGTTGGCCGCGGCGATGGTCTCGCCCGAGCAGAGCGGGCCGACCAGCGCGGTGACGTTCTCGGAGTTGACCATGCGGTCGGCGGCGGCCGAGGCGGCCGTGGTGTCGATGCAGGTCGAGTCGCCCTGGAGCAGCGTCAGCGTGCGGCCGTCGAGGATGCCGCCCTGCTCGTTGACCTGCGCGACCGCCAGCTTGGCGCCCTCGTGGATCGGCGGCACCAGCGTCTCGATCGGGCCGGTGAAGCCGCCGAGGAAGCCGAGCTTGACCTCCTGCGCCTGCGCGGCGGAAACGGCGACCATGGCCGCGCCGGCGACGGAAGCGGCGAGCAGCCTGCGAATCTTCGATGACATGTTCGATGACATGGGCAAACCTCCCTTGGGGTGTCGTTGGACGCAATCCTTCTGTCCGGCCCTGCGCGGCAGGCCCGGCGTGCGGCCGATACTCTAGACCTCACCGGGCTTTGTAAAGGGAGACGGACGCCGCAGCCCTGAAAATAAAGGAAAAATCGCGCTGGCGGCGATCCTGCGGCGATTCGATCCACGAACGCCGGCGCCGCCCCTCATCCGGCCCTTCGGGCCCCCTTCTCCCCGTGAACGGGGAGAAGGGGGAGCGGCGAGGTTGCGGCAGTCTTTCCTCTCCCGTTCACGGGAGAGGATGCCGGCAGGCAGGTGAGGGGCTGCGGCGCCCATAATCGGGTGCGTCCGGCCGACGCCGGCGCCCTCAGCGGGTGGGCACCGGGTGGTCGCCGCGATAGTCGTAGAAGCCGCGGCCGGTCTTGCGGCCGAGCCAGCCGGCCTCGACATACTTCACCAGGAGCGGGCACGGGCGGTACTTGGAGTCCGACAGCCCGTCATGCAGCACCTGCATGATCGACAGGCAGGTGTCGAGGCCGATGAAGTCGGCGAGCTGCAAGGGCCCCATCGGATGGTTGGCGCCGAGCTTCATCGCCGTGTCGATGGCCTCGACCGTGCCGACGCCCTCGTAGAGCGTGTAGATCGCCTCGTTGATCATCGGCAGCAGGATGCGGTTGACGATGAAGGCCGGGAAATCCTCGGCGACGGTGATGGTCTTGTCGAGCGAGGACACGAAGGTCTTGGCC
>JACZJD010000447.1 GCA_014860725.1 Aquamicrobium sp. | reverse complement strand
ATGGCGCGCCCGAAAGGATTCGAACCTCTGACCCCCAGATTCGTAGTCTGGTGCTCTATCCAGCTGAGCTACGGGCGCGCAGCGGGTCGTGGAAGCGACCCGGGAACGGGGTCGCGGCGGGGCGGCTCCGTTTCGTGCGGCGTTTCCTAGCCACTCGCCGCGCGAATTGCAAGCGCATCCGTCGCATTTCTTTGCTGGCTCTCTGGCAAGGCGGGTGATGCGGCCGGGCCGCGGCGTCCTCAGGCGGGGCGGCGCAGCGTGTCGCGCGCCTGCGCCAGATCGATCGGCCGGTCGGGGATCGAAATCGCGAACACGGTGCGCCCGCCGCGGCTTTCCACCAGCTCGAGCGTGCCGCCATGCGCGCGCACCAGCTCGTGGGCGATGGCGAGGCCGAGGCCGGTGCCGCCGCTGCGCGCCGAGCCGCGGAAGGCGGCGAACAGGTTGTCGCGCGCCTTCTGCGGCAGGCCGGGGCCGGTGTCCTCGACGAGGATGCGGGTGACGCCGCCCTCCCGCTCGGCGCCGATCGTCAGCCGCCGCACCAGAACGCCGGAGCCGTTGCCGGCCATGGCCTGGACGGCGTTGCCCGCCAGGTTGGACAGCACCCGGAACAGTTGCTCGGGATCGGCGTCGACCTCGAAGCCCGGCTCCACGGCATTGACGAACTCGACGCGCGACGCCTCGTCGAGGCCGAGCAGGGAATGCACCTCGTCGACGAGCGGGCGCAGATGCAGGCGCCGCCGCGCCGGCGGCGGCTCCTGGGCGCGGCCGTAGGCCAGCACGCCCTCGGAATAGGAAACCGCGCGGTCGAGCGCGCGCACCAGCCGCGGCGCGAGGCTCTGCGCCGTCGGGTCCTGCAGCCGCGCGAGGCGGTCCGATATCAGATGCGCGGCGGAGAGGATGTTGCGCATGTCGTGGTTGATCTTGGAGACGGCGAGCCCGAGCTCGGCGAGATGCCGGCGCTCGACCAGCATGCGCTGCAGCTCGGCCTGCATCGCCGCAAGCTCGCGCTCGGCGACGCCGATCTCGTCGGCGCGGGTGCCGGCGCGGATGATGCGCGCCGGATCGTCCGGCGCCTCGGCGAAGGCGAGCATGGAGCGCGTGATGCTCCGCATCGGCCGGATCATGACGCGGTCGATGGCGTAGAACACCAGCGTCGCGGTGATGGCCGACAGCACCAGCGACAGGAGCGCGACGTTGCGGGCATAGGCGAGCATGGCCTTGCGCAGCCCCGCCTCGGACATGACGAGCTCGAATTCCCGGTCGCCGGCGCCGACCGGCCCGAACACGCGCAGCACGCGGTCACCGCCGAGAAGCAGGGTATAGAGCGCCTCGTGCATCTCGCCGAGCGGCGACAGGCTGTCGAGATCGACGTGGAGGTCGATCTCCTGCGGCATGTCGACGGCGACGAGCAGCCGGGCCTCGCCCTCGTCGCGCACGGCGAGCGCCATCGCGCCGAGGCCGACCAGCAGCTCGTCCTGCACCTCCTGCGACAGGCTGGCCGGATCGCTCTCGACGAGCACGACGCCGACGGCGGCGGCGGTCGACAGCCGCTCCTCGAGCCAGCTCAGGCGGAAATTGGCCAGAGACGGCATGAAGATCAGCATCTCGGCCAGCGTCATGAACAGGACGGTGAGGACGAGGAGCCTGGTGGAAAGGCCGCGCGACAGCGGCACCCGCTCGCCCGTGCGGGCGGGCACGTCCTCATGCCGGTCGCCTGCGTCCTGCACCACGTCACCGTCTCCGCGCCAAGCCATCAGCAAGAATAGGACAAGGAGCCGCATTTGCCAATTTTGCATGCATCCCTCGCCCGCACCCATGGCTCCCGTCGGCCGCAAGCCCGACCGGGCGTCGGGCCTGCCGGCCCGCCCCCGCGGAGGGCCAGCGAGCGAAGCGAGCGGTGCGGCCCGTGAGCGAAAGGAAATCATCCGGCCCGTGAGCGACACGAGGCCCCCGCAACCCCGCCGCATTGACACCATCCCGGCGTGCCCCTATAAGCGCGCCCACGCTCGGGCCTTCGGTCCGGCGCGGCTGGCGTTGCGCAATGCGCCTGCCGCGCATCAAGAAGGCGGGCGAACGCTCCTGCTCATAACGAGTCAGAATCAAGAAGGGCCGCACACCGCGGTATTAAACAAATGAAGCGCACCTATCAGCCCTCGAAGCTTGTCCGCAAGCGCCGCCACGGTTTCCGCGCGCGCATGGCCACCAAGGGCGGCCGTGCCGTCATCGCGGCCCGCCGCAACCGCGGCCGCAAGCGGCTCTCCGCCTGACCGGCGCAAGGCCGGACGGTGACTGACAGGCCGACCGGCGAGCCTCCCGCGCGGCTGAAGAAGCGCGCGGAATTTCTGGCCGTCCGCCGGGGCGACAAGCGCCGCGGGCCGTTCTTCCTGCTCGAAGTCCTGGACCGCGGCGACGACAGGCCGCCGCGCGTCGGCTTCACGGTCACGAAAAAGACCGGAAACGCGGTGACAAGAAACCGCATCCGCCGACGGCTCAGGGAAGCCGTCAGAACCCGCGCCGGTGGTGACATGGCGGCCGGCAGCGACTATGTGATCGTCGGGCGGCGCGAGGTGCTCGACGCCGCCTTCGACGATCTCGCGCGGGAGCTTTCCCGAAGAATGCGCGGCGCGCGGCAGCGGTAGGGAATCGATGGAAAACAATCGCAACTTCTTCATCACGATCGCGCTTTCCGTGCTGATCCTGACGCTGTGGCAGGTGTTCTACATGAACCCGCGCATCGAGGCCGAGCGCGAAGCCGCGCGCATCGCCACCGAGCAGGCCGCCGAGACGCAGCCGTCGCAGCCGGATCTTCCGCCGATGACGGGCGGCTCGGACC
>JACZJD010000446.1 GCA_014860725.1 Aquamicrobium sp. | reverse complement strand
GGCTCGGGCGGGTAGATGTAGGTGTTGCGGACCATGAACTCCTTGAGGATGTCGTTCTGGATGGTCCCGGAAAGCTGGGCGCGCGGCACGCCCTGCTCCTCGCCGGCGACGATGAAGTTGGCGAGGATGGGGATCACCGCGCCGTTCATGGTCATGGAGACGGAAATCTCGCCGAGCGGAATGCCCTCGAACAGGATCTTCATGTCCTCGACCGAGTCGATGGCCACGCCCGCCTTGCCGACGTCGCCCTCGACGCGGGGATGGTCCGAATCGTAGCCGCGATGGGTGGCGAGGTCGAAGGCGACCGACACGCCCTGCTGGCCGGCGGCGAGCGCCTTGCGGTAGAAGGCGTTCGAGGCTTCCGCCGTCGAGAAGCCGGCATATTGCCGGATCGTCCACGGCCGGCCGGCATACATGGTGGCGCGCGGGCCGCGCACGAAGGGCGCGAAGCCCGGCAGCGAGTCGAGATGGCCGATGCCCTCGAGATCCTCGGCCGTGTAGAGCGGCTTGACCGGAATGCCTTCCGGCGTGTTCCAGATCAGCGTGTCGGGATCGCGCCTGATCTCCTTTTCGGCGAGGGCGCGCCACCGGTCGAGCTTGGGATCGGTCATCTGTCGTTACCTGCCTACTCGAACTCCAGGATCAGCTCGTCGACGGCGAGGCTTGCGCCCGGCTCGACGGCGACCCGCTTCACCGTACCGCGCTTTTCGGCGCGCAGCACGTTTTCCATCTTCATCGCCTCGACGGTGGCGAGCGCCTGGCCCTCCTGCACCTCGTCGCCGGCCTTGACCGCGATGGAGGTGACGACGCCCGGCATCGGGCAGAGCAGCATGCGCGAGGTGTCGGGCGGCAGCTTCTCCGGCATCAGCCGGGCGAGCTCGGCGACGCGCGGGCTGCGCACATGCGCCTTGACGTCGATGCCGCGCCAGCGCAGGCGCCAGGCCGAGTTGACCCGGTCGACCTTGACGCCGGCCCGAATGCGGGATTGTGCGCCGCCGACCGTGAAATGGGCGTGGGTGCGGCCGGGCAGCCAACCCGAGGCGACCGTCGCCTCCTCGCCGTCCTCGAAGGCGACGACGGTGGTCGAGCCCTCGTCATAGGCGGCGACGGGGAAGGACTGCCCGGCGAGCGTCACCACCCAGTCGCGGCCGACCGTGCGGGGGTGGTTGGCGAGCGTGCCCGAGATCAGCGCGCCGCGCTTCTGCGTCCTCAGGTTGATGTAGGCGGCGATGGCCGCGAGCGTGCGGGCCTCGTCCTCGTCCGGGGTCACGCCGGCGAAGCCGTCCGGCCACTCCTCGGCGATGAAGGCCGTGGTCAGCCGCCCCTCCCGGAAGCGCGGATGCTCCATCACCGCCGACAGGAACGGCAGGTTGTGGCCGATGCCCTCCACCTCGAAATCGTCGAGCGCGCCGGACATGGCGGCGATGGCCTCCTCGCGCGTCGGCGCCCAGGCGCACAGCTTGGCGATCATCGGGTCGTAATACATCGAGATCTCGCCGCCCTCGAACACGCCGGTGTCGTTGCGGATCACGGTGCCGTCCTGCTGCCGGCCTTCCGCCGGCGGGCGGTAGCGGGTGAGCCGGCCGATGGAGGGCAGGAAGTTGCGATAGGGGTCCTCGGCGTAGAGGCGGCTTTCGACGGCCCAACCGTTCAGTTTCACATCGGCTTGCGCGATCGACAGCGTCTCGCCGGCGGCGACGCGGATCATCTCCTCCACGAGGTCGATGCCGGTGACGAGCTCCGTCACCGGATGCTCGACCTGGAGGCGGGTGTTCATCTCGAGGAAGTAGAAGTTGCGGTCGCCGTCGACGATGAACTCGACCGTGCCGGCGGAGTGGTAGCCGACCGCCTTGGCCAGCGCCACGGCCTGCTCGCCCATGGCCTTGCGGGTCGCCTCGTCGAGGAAGGGCGACGGGGCCTCCTCGATGACCTTCTGGTTGCGGCGCTGGATCGAGCATTCGCGCTCGCCGAGATAGACGACGTTGCCGTGCCTGTCGCCCAGCACCTGGATCTCGATGTGGCGCGGCTGGGTGACGAACTTCTCGATGAAGATGCGGTCGTCGCCGAAGGACGACTTCGCCTCGTTCTTGGACGACTGGAAACCCTCGCGCGCCTCGGTCTCGTTCCAGGCGATGCGCATGCCCTTGCCGCCGCCGCCGGCCGACGCCTTGATCATCACCGGAAAGCCGATCTTCTGGGCGATCCTCACCGCCTCGTCGGGATCGGCGATCAGGCCCATATGGCCGGGCACGGTGTTGACCTTCGCCTCGGCGGCGAGCTTCTTCGAGGTGATCTTGTCACCCATCGCCTCGATGGCGCGGACCGGCGGGCCGATGAAGGCGACGCCCTCCCTCTCCAGCGCCTCGGCGAAGGCGGCGTTCTCGGACAGGAAGCCGTAGCCCGGGTGCACGGCATCCGCACCCGTCTGGCGGATCGCGTCGAGAATCCTGTCGATGACGATGTAGGACTGCGAGGAGGGGGCGGGACCGATATGCACGGCCTCGTCGGCCTGCCTGACATGCAGCGCGTCGCGGTCGGCGTCGGAATAGACGGCGACGGTGGCGATGCCGAGCTTCTTCGCCGTCCTGATGACCCGGCAGGCGATCTCGCCGCGATTGGCGATGAGGATTTTCTTGAACATCACCCGGTTTCCAGTCCCCATATGTTCAATCCCTGAATTTCTTTTCGTACGGCATCGTCAGAATGGCGGAGGCCGTCACCACGCCGCCGAAGACGGTGGCGAACGGGACGACCAGCAGCAGGACCGGGATCACCGGGTTCGCCGCATGGGCGATGCGCGTGCCGATCCCGCCGATGTCGAGCCAGATGATGGCCGCCGCGCTGAGGACGCCGATCAGCACGCCTGCGGCCGCGTTCACCGCCATGAAGCGCAGCATCTGCCAGTGATCCTCGCGGGCCGCTTCCGGCGTCATCTCCGGCTTTTCCATCGTTCCCTCCAGCCTCCGTCAGAGCGGGATCGTGTCGTGCTTCTTCCACGGCTGGTCGAGCTTCTTCGTCCGCAAGGCCGCGAAGGCGCGGGCGATCCTGCGGCGCGAGGAGTGCGGCATGATGACCTCGTCGATGAAGCCGCGCTCGGCCGCCTTGAACGGATTGGCGAAGTTGACCTCGTATTCCTTCGTGCGCGCGGCGATCTTGTCCGGGTCGTTGAGCTCGGAGCGGTAGAGGATCTCGGTCGCGCCCTTGGCGCCCATCACCGCGATCTCGGCCGTGGGCCAGGCATAGTTGATGTCGGCGCCGATGTGCTTGGAGGCCATGACGTCGTAGGCGCCGCCATAGGCCTTGCGCGTGATCAGCGTCACCATCGGCACGGTCGCCTGCGAATAGGCGAAGAGCAGCTTGGCGCCGTGCTTGATGACGCCGCCATATTCCTGCGCCGTGCCCGGCAGGAAGCCCGGCACGTCGACCAGCGTCAAGAGCGGGATATTGAAGGCGTCGCAGAAGCGCACGAAGCGCGCCGCCTTGCGCGAGGAATCGATGTCGAGGCAGCCGGCGAGCACCATGGGCTGGTTGGCGACGACGCCCACGGTCTGGCCCTCCATGCGGATGAAGCCGGTGACGATGTTCCTGGCGAAGGCTTCCTGGATCTCGAAGAAATCGCCCTCGTCGGCGAGGGCCAGGATCAGCTCCTTCATGTCGTAGGGCTTGGCGGCCGAATCCGGGATCAGCGTGTCGAGCCGCATGTCGATGCGCGCCGGATCGTCGTGGAACGGCCGGACCGGCGGCTTCTCGCGGTTGTTCAGCGGCAGGAAGTCGAACAGCCGGCGCACCTGCTCCAGCGCCTCGACGTCGTCGTCGAAGGCCCCGTCGGCGACCGAGGACTTCTGCGTGTGGGTGCGCGCGCCGCCCAGCTCCTCGGCGGTGACGATCTCGTTGGTGACGGTCTTCACCACGTCCGGGCCGGTGACGAACATGTAGGAGGAGTCGCGCACCATGAAGATGAAGTCGGTCATGGCCGGCGAATAGACCGCGCCGCCGGCGCACGGACCCATGATGACGGAAACCTGCGGCACGACGCCGGAGGCGTCGACGTTGCGCTTGAAGACGTCGGCATAGCCGGCGAGCGAGGCGACGCCCTCTTGGATGCGCGCGCCGCCGGAATCGTTCAGCCCGATCACCGGCGCGCCGTTCCTCACCGCCATGTCCATGATCTTGCAGATCTTCTGGGCATGGGTCTCCGACAGAGAGCCGCCGAGCACCGTGAAGTCCTGCGAGAAGACG
>JACZJD010000445.1 GCA_014860725.1 Aquamicrobium sp. | reverse complement strand
GATCGCCGACGAGCGCGGCGACGCGGGAGAGCTCCGGGCCTTCCTTCATGGCGATCCTCCTGCATTCATCGTTCGATGGTAATCGAAGCATCGTTGCGGCGCAATCGCTAGGCTGGCAGGGCATCGAAAGGAGGCCGCAATGCCGCACGACGACTTCGCCATCCGCATGCCCGCCGTCCGGGCGCGCCGACCGGCCCTGCGCGTCGCATGGGCGCTGCTGCGCCGCTGGTGCGCCCGCCGCCGGCAGCGCTACGATCTCGGCGAGCTCGACGACCGGCTGCTCGGCGACATCGGCCTGACGCGGGAAGAGGCCGAGGCGGAGCGGCGCAAGCCGTTCTGGCGCTAGGCGCGGGCGACAGGAACGGGTCGGGAAAGGGAGGTGCCATGATCGCGGTGATCTTCGAGGTCGAGCCGGCCGAGGGCCGCAGGGACGCCTATCTCGGGCTGGCGGCGGAGCTGCGTCCGCTGCTCGACGGCATCGACGGGTTCATCTCCATCGAGCGCTTCCAGAGCCTCGCCGACCCCGGCCGCGTGCTGTCGCTGTCGTTCTGGCGCGACGAGGAGGCGGTGAGGGCGTGGCGCAACACGCCGGAGCACCGGCAGGCGCAGCGGGCCGGCCGCGGCGGCATCTTCGACCGCTACCGCCTGCGCATCGCGCATGTGGTGCGCGACTACGGCCTTAACGAGCAACGCGAGGAGGCGCCGGAAGACAGCCGCCGCGCGCACGGCGCCTGACGCTTTGCCAATCCGTCCCGGTCTTGATAGCGTGCCGCCGCCAGCACCGGAGCCGCGATGACGGACGCAACGGACACGCTTCTCGACCGCATCGGCCGCATGCTCGCGCGCCGGCTGCAGAGCGAGTCCTCGGGCTACGAGCCCTACACGCCGTCGGACCCCGACACGCTGCGCCGGACGCTGGAGCCGGGCGACATCCTGCTGGTCGAGGGCAACCAGAAGATCTCGGCCGCCATCAAGTACCTGACGCAGTCGACCTGGTCGCATGCGGCGCTCTATGTCGGGGACCGGCTGCCCGAGCCGGAGGACGGCGGCGAGAGGCCGCGCCTCGTCGAGGTCAATCTCGGCGAGGGCTGCGTGGCGGTGCCGCTGTCGAAGTACCGCACCTACAACACCCGCATCTGCCGCGCCTCGGGCCTGACGCCCGAGGATCGCCGCCATGTCGTCGACTTCATGATCGGGCGCCTCGGCCTGAAATACGACATGAAGAACATCCTCGACATGGCGCGATACTTCCTGCCGACGCCGCCGGTGCCGGTGCGCTGGCGGCGGCGCATGATCGCCTTCGGCTCGGGCGATCCGACGCGGGCGATCTGCTCGTCGCTGATCGCCGAAGCCTATGGCGAGATCGGCTATCCGATCCTGCCCGAGATCACCCGGGCGCCGGGCCGCGCCTCGGCGCAGTCGAGCTACTCGCGCGCCGAGATCATGCACATCCGCCACCACTCGCTCTACACGCCGCGCGACTTCGACCTGTCGCCCTACTTCCAGATCGTCAAGCCGACGCTGGTCTACGGGTTCGACTACAAGGCGGTGGTGTGGGCGGAAGGAAGCCGCGACGCGGCGGGCGAGCCCGGCAGGGACGCGGCCGCCTAGGCCGCAAACGGCCGATCCGCAGGATTCTTCGGAATGGAAAGGGAAGGAA
>JACZJD010000444.1 GCA_014860725.1 Aquamicrobium sp. | reverse complement strand
GTGGGGCGTCGCCGGGGAGGGAACCGCCATCGTTCGCATCGCGCGCGACCGGGCGCTCGTCGTCTCGCCGCCCCGGTTCGACATCGCGCCCGGCTGGCACGACGGCTTCGCCGCCACCCCTTGCGACGACGCCTATGCGGTGATCGCGCTTTCGGGGCCGGGCATCGCGGCGCTCGTCGCAGAAGGCACCGCCGCCGGCCTCGCCGCCGGGAGCCCGTCCGCCGCGGTGCTGTTCGCCGGCGTTTCCTGCCTTCTCTACCGAACGCAGCCGCAGGCGGCGCGGCTTCATGTCGAAAGCCCCTTCGCCGCCTATATTTGGACATGGCTGGAGGGTTGTGTCGCCCGGCCGGCGAATCCGGCAGCCGGCGATGAAGGAGCACGAGCATGAGCGAGACGGGCATTGCGCGGGTGGTGATCGTGGGCAGCGGCCAGGCGGGCGTCGAGACCGCCGCGGCGCTGCGCCACAACGGGTTCGCCGGCAGCGTCACCGTCGTCGGCGAGGAGCCGGACCTGCCCTACCAGCGGCCGCCTCTGTCCAAGGAGTTTCTCAAGAGCGTCGAGGACACCTCGCTGCCGCTCAGGGGCGAGGCGTTCTACGCCGCCAACGCCATCGAGCTCAGGCTCGGCGTGGTGGCGGAACGGATCGACCGCGAGCGGCGCGAGCTGGTGCTGAAAGGCGGCGAGCGCCTGCCCTACGACCATCTGGTGCTCGCCACCGGCGCGCGCAACCGCCTGCCGCCCGTGCAGGGTCTCGACCCGGCGCGGGTGCTGGAGCTGCGCACGCTGGCGCATGCCCGGGCGCTGACCGCCAAGCTGCCGGATCTCAGCCATGTCGCCATCATCGGCGGCGGCTTCATAGGGCTGGAGGTGGCGGCGCTGCTGCGCCAGCGCGGCATCGCGGTCGACGTGCTGGAGGCCGCCGACCGGCTGATGGGCCGCGTGCTTTCCCCGGCCATGAGCGCGGCGTTCCGCACCTTCCACGAGGAGATGGGGACAACGCTGCGTCTGAACACGCTGGCGACGGAGATCGCGCCGCGCGGCGACGGCTTCGCGCTCACGCTCTCCGACGGCGCAACGCTCGACACCGACGCGGTGATCGTCGCGGCCGGCGTGGTGCCCAATGTCGAGCTGGCGGCCGAGGCCGGGCTTCAGATCGACAACGGCGTGGTGGTCGATGCCCGGCTCCTCACCTCCGACCCGGCCATCTCGGCCATCGGCGACTGCGCCGCGCACCCCAACCCCTATGGCGGCGCCGGCCTCATCCGGCTGGAATCGGTGCAGAACGCCGTCGATCAGGGCAAGTGCGTCGCGGCCCGGCTGACGGGCAATCCGCAGCCCTACGACGCGCTGCCGTGGTTCTGGTCGCATCAGGGCGCGATCAAATTGCAGATCGCCGGCCTTGCGCTCGGCATGGACGAGACGGTGACGCGCGGCGACCCGGCGAGCGCGAAATTCTCGGTCTTCGTCTATCGCGCCGGCCGGCTGATCGCGGTCGAGAGCGTCAACAGCCCGGCCGACCACATGGTGGCGCGCCGGCTCATCGCCGCCGGCCTCACCGTGCCGAAGGAGGTCGCGGCCGACCCGGCCACCGACCTGAAGGCGCTGATGCCGAAGGCGGCGTGATTATGCCGAGGGGCGCGATCGCCGCCCCTCTTTCCCGCTCATGACGACAATCGCCTAGGCGCGACGCCGCCCCCCGCCGTCATCCCGGCCGACCGAGCGAAGCGAGGGAGAGCCGGGACCCATTGGCCGCAACATCGTCGAGCACGGCCCGGTCCTCGCGCTGGCGCACTTCAGGACCGTCTCGCAAGCCTTGAACCCGGCCGTGCCGCTCAATGGGTCCCGGCTCTGCGGGCGCTTCGCGCCCTTGGCCGGGATGACGGCGGGCGGGGTCGTCTCCAATCCCGCCGCTTACGGGAGGAAGGTGCCGGCAGGCGGGTGAGGGCGGCGCCGGCATCCGATCGCGACGATCCCCGGCATCACTCCACGAACACCTTGACGCTGGCGGTGCGGCCGGCGGCGTCGATGACGGTGAGCGTCGAGAAGCCGGCGCCGTCGGGCTGCCAGCTTGCCGTGCGCCGGCGCGTCAGCCCGTCGAGCGGCCGGCCGTTGGCGAGCCAGCGG
>JACZJD010000443.1 GCA_014860725.1 Aquamicrobium sp. | reverse complement strand
CGTCGAGGCGACGGTGCTGTCGCTGCTCGGCGGGCTGGTCGGCATCGCGCTCGGCCTCGCGCTTGCGGGGATCGCGACGACGGTCCTGTCGATCCCGTTCGTGCCGAGCCTGCCGGTGATCGCGCTTGCCGTCGGCTTCTCTGCCGCCATCGGCATGGTCTTCGGCTTCTTCCCGGCGCTCCGCGGCGCACGGCTCGACCCGATCGATGCGCTGCGGCATGAGTGAAGAAGGGAATAGTGAGTAGTGAGTAGGGAGTAGTGAGGAATTCCTCTTCTTCCCTATTCCCTACTCCCTACTCGCTCTCACACGATATCCAGCTCCACCACCACCGGGCAGTGGTCCGACGCCTTCGGGCGGTCCCAGCCGACGCGGGGGAAGCGTTCGACCTCCTGTCCAGGCGGAAACGGCGTGCGGAAGGGCTGGCCGCCGCGCACGATCTCGGGCATCGCATGGGCGTTGCGGCGGGCAAGCCCCTGCGAGACCAGCACGTAGTCGAGCTGGCACAGGTGCCGCTCGGCCGGGCCGCGGGTGTGGTAGAGCGTCCAGCGGTCGAGCTCGGGCCGCCGCTCGACGACGTTCTCGCAGAAGCCGCCGGCGGTCAGCACGTTGACGCAGGAACGCTCCTCCCGCACCGGCTCGAAGGCGAAGCCTTGATGCGCGTCGCCCGACACGATCACCCGCTCGCGATAGTCGTTCATGTCGCCGCAGATCGCCCAGCGCTTGTTCGCGGCGTGCCCGGCGCCGAAGCGCTCCTCGATGATGCGGCGCACGGCGGCGGCCTCCGCCTCGCGGATCGGCATGGTCGCGATGCGCCCGTCGACGCCGTTGCGCGGGCTGCCCATCGACTTGAAGTGGACGACGTAGAGCGTCAGCGCCTTGCCGCCGACGCGCAGGTCGATCTCGAGGCAGTCGCGGCGGAAGACGCGCTCGTGCGGCAGCTCTCCGAGCGCGGCGAGCTCCGGCGTGTGCAGGCCGAGCGCCTCGTAGGTCTGGTGGGCATGGCTGCGCATCTCCACGAACTCGATGGGCTGGCCGTGGCGCGTCTCCTCACGCATCATCACCGCGACGTCGATGCCGCGCCCGTCATTGCCGCCCGTGGTGTATTTGCCGCGATAGCCGGCGCCGACCATCTTGTAGAGATAGCCGTATTCGAAGGCCCGCAGCGCCTCGATATTGTCCACTTCCTGCATGCAGATGATGTCGGCGCGGGTGGCGGCGATGGCCAGCGCCGTGAGCTGCCGGGCATCGTCCGTGTGCGCGACCGCACGCGCCGCCTCGAGCTGGCGATACTCGGCCTCGTCGCGGATGCGGTAGAGCGACAACACCCGGTCCTGGTAGAGCTCGTTGCGGTAGCCGGTGAAATCGAACCTGTTCATCAGGTTCTCGACATTGAATGTGGCGAGTCGCAGCGACATGGCGGCATCTCACCCGCCGCCCCGGCAAAAGGCAAGCGCCCCGCGGCGTTCATGTGCCGTTCATCGCCGGTTCATGCATGCGGGAGGATGATCCGCGCAAGGATCATATCCGGGGATCGTATACGGGGCTTGGGAACCTGTCCGGATCCGAGGAGAACGACATGAGACACAGACTTTCAGCCGCCGCCCTGTTCGCGGCGCTCGCATTCGGCCTCGCCGCCCCGGCGACGGCCGCCCCGGCCGGAATGGCCCGCGACGCCCAACCCGCCGCCGCCAACCCCGTGGAGCAGGTGCAGCAGCGCTGGGACGACCGCGACGGCCGCAGATGGCACCGCGGCGACCATCGCTGGCGCGACGGCGACCGCCGCTGGCGCGGCGACCGGCACCATCGCTGGGACCGGGATCGGCGCTGGGACCGCCGGTGGGACCGGCGTTGGGATCACCGCCGCCACTACCGGCCGGATGCCGGCATCTACTTCCATTTCGGCACGCCGCCGGTCTACCGGCGCTATGTCGAGCCGCGCCGCATCTACCGCTACCGGCTGTCGCAGGCGCATTACGACTGGTGCTATGCCCGCTACCGCTCCTACCGCGCGTCGGACAACACCTTCCAGCCCTATCGCGGCCCGCGCCGCCAGTGCCTGTCGCCCTATTCGTGAGCGGCAGACAACCTGAAAAATGAAACCGGGCGGCATTTGCCGCCCGGTTCGCATTCGAGGATCAGGACCAGCTCGCTTGGTTGGCGATCCCTCAGTTCCGCGCCTTGTCCACCAGCTTGTTTTTGGCGATCCACGGCATCATGCCGCGCAGCTTCTCGCCGACCTCCTCGATCTGGTGGGCGTCGTTGCGGCGGCGGATGCCCTTGAAGCGGGCCATGCCGGAGCGGTACTCCTGCATCCACTCCGAGGTGAACTTGCCGGTCTGGATGTCGTCGAGAATGCGCTTCATCTCGGCCTTGGTTTCGGCGGTGATGATGCGCGGGCCCGAGACGTACTCGCCCCACTCGGCGGTGTTGGAGATCGAGTAGTTCATGTTGGCGATGCCGCCCTCGTAGATCAGGTCCACGATCAGCTTCACCTCGTGCAGGCACTCGAAATAGGCCATCTCCGGCGCGTAGCCGGCCTCGACCAGCGTCTCGAAGCCGGCGCGGATCAGCTCGACCAGGCCGCCGCACAGCACGACCTGCTCGCCGAACAGGTCGGTCTCGCACTCTTCCTTGAAGGTGGTCTCGATGATACCCGACCGGCCGCCGCCGACGCCGCAGGCATAGGAAAGGCCGAGGTCGAGCGCGTTGCCGGAGGCGTCCTGATGCACGGCGACGAGGCACGGCACGCCGCCGCCCTTCTGTTACTCGCCGCGCACGGTGTGGCCGGGGCCCTTCGGCGCGACCATCAGCACGTCGACGGTGGCCTTCGGCTCGATCAGGCCGAAATGGACGTTGAGGCCGTGGGCGAAGGCGATGGCCGCGCCGTCGCGGATATTCGGAGCGATCTCGTCGCGCCAGATGTCGGCCTGGAGCTCGTCCGGGGTGGCCATCATCATCAGGTCGGCCCACTTGGCGGCCTCGGCCACGGTCATGAGCTTGAGGCCGTCGGCCTCGACCTTCTTGCCGGTCGCCGAGCCGGCCTTCAGGCCGACCGCCACTTCCTTGACGCCCGAATCCTTCAGGTTGAGCGCGTGCGCCCGTCCCTGCGAGCCGTAGCCGATGATGGCGACCTTCTTGCCCTTGATGAGATTGAGATCGGCGTCGCGATCGTAATAGACACGCATGGGTCTTTCCTTCCTTTGGCCTTCCCTTGGTGTGAACTCAGCCGGCGGGTGCCGGCGTCTCCGGTCGGCCGGCTTGCACCGGCGGCTGGCTTGCCCCGTAAAGGGCGAAGAACTGCCGCGTCGCTTCCGCGGCGTCGCGGGCGATGCGCTCCCTGGTCATCTCCAGCCGGTCGCCGAGCAGAAGCCTGATCTGCACGTCGCGGCCGACCAGCCCGAAGAAGGTGCGGAACGCGGCTTCGGTGTCGTCGAAGTCGAGCAGCCCGACCTCGCGGCTGGCCTCGAGCAGCGGCTTCAGCCGCTCGCCGATGGCGAAGCGGCCGTTGGCGAGCACGATGGCGCCGAGATTGCTTTTGCCCGAGCCGGCATGCGCCACGGCCACGCGGTTGAGCGCGATCGAGGTGCGCGAGGAGATGACGGTGAGCCAGTTGGCCGCGAAGCGCTCCAGGCTCTCGCGCAGCGCCGCCGCGTCGAGGCGCTGGCGGTCGAAGCTGCCGGCGCGCACGCGCGAGGCCTGCCACTGCACGGTCGCCGTCAGCAGGCCGTCGCGGTCGCCGAACCACTTGTAGAGGGTTTCCTTGGAGCATTTGGCGCGCCGCGCCACGGCCGCCATGGTCAGCGCCTCGCGGCCCTCGACCAGAAGCGCCAGCACCGCGTCGAGCACCTCGCCCTGCCGCGGGCTCATCTCGTCGGAAGCGGCTTCGTCGCCGATGCCGGCGCGCGGATCGTCCGGCCCGGCCGCGCCCGCAAGCAATGCGCCCCTGCGTCCCTCCGATCCTGCCGCCTGCCCTGCCTTCACCGCCGTGCCGCTCCCCGGCCTTTCCGCGTCTCTGCCGACCGCGGAAAGCGCCATCCCGTTCTCCGCGCCCTTCCCGACGGAACAGCGCTTCACGCCTCTCCCGGTATCGCTCGCGAAACACGCGCCAGCCGCGCATTCACAACCGTACCGTACGTTACGGTTCGGCTTATCGCGGCGCGCGTTTGCGCGCAAGGGGCCTCGCGAAAAAGAAAACCGCCGTTGCAACGGCCGGACGCGGAACGATCGCCCCGCTTCCGGCGCAGCGCGGAGACTCCGCCTCCGCCGCTCCCGTCACCCCTGCGCGGTGTCGAAGCGCCGCCGCGACGCGACGACGTCGGCATGGTGGTTTTCCGCCCAGCTCAGGAGATGGACCAGCGATGCGTAGAGCGAGCGGCCGAGATCGGTCAGGCTGTATTCCACGCTCGGCGGCTTGGTCGGAAACACCTCGCGATGGACGTAGCCGTCGCGTTCGAGGTCGCGCAGCGTCTGGGTCAGCATGCGCTGCGAGATGTCGGGCACCAGCCGCCGCAGCGCGCCGAAGCGGTAGGGCTGCTCGGCCAGCGCCATCAGCAGCAGCGAGCTCCACTTGCCGCTGACATTGGCGATGACGTCGCGGACCGGGCAGTCGCCGATGCCGGCGCCCGGCCCGGCGGCGGCCCTGTAGACTTCGAGCCTGGTCCTGAGCGAGGCGGGCTTTGCGTCCATCGGCGGTTCCCTGCGCGTAACCATGTCCCGCGAAACTGCCTTCTTTACCGCGGGCATCCAATCTCTAGATAAGACCTGGTCTCAAAAAGAGAGCGCACCGTCAACAGGAGAATTCGCGAAAAATGAGCGACAGGATCATCGTCACCGGCGCGGCCGGCCATCTCGGGCAGCGCATCGTCCACCATCTTCTGGAAACCTACGGCGTCGCGCCCGCCCGCATCGTGGCCGCCAGCCGCAGCCCGGAGAAGCTCGCCGCGCTCGCCGCGAAGGGCGTCGAAACCCGCAAGGCCGATTTCGACGATCCCGGGACGCTGAAAGGCGCCTTCGCCGGCGGCGGCCGCATCCTCGTCATCTCCACCGACGCCGTGGGCGAGCCGGGCAAGCGGCTTGCCCAGCACAGGGCGGCGATCGCCGCCGCAGCGGCGGCCGGCGCCAGCCAGATCCTCTACACCTCGATGCCGGAGCCGGGCCCCGGCTCGCCGATCCTGTTCGCGCCCGACCATCTCGGCAGCGAGGAGGCGGTGAAGGCGACCGGCATCCCCTACGTCATCTTCCGCAACGCGTGGTACTTCGAGAACCTGCTGCCGAGCCTGCCGCAGGTGGTCGCGAGCGGCCAATGGTTCACCTCGGCCGGCGACGGCCGCACCGCCTATGTCGCGCGCGACGACATCGCCCGCGCCATCGCCGCCGTGCTCGCCGCCCCCGTCGGCGGCAGCGCCACCTATACGCTGACCGGCGACGAGGCGCTGACCATCGACGAGATCGCGGCGTTGGTTTCCGCCATCGCCGGCAAGGAGATCGCCGTCATCCAGGTTTCCGACGCGGAGCTGCAGGCGGGGCTGGAGAAGGCCGGCCTGCCCGCGCCCATCGCCGCCCTCCTGACCTCGTTCGACGCCAACACCCGCTCCGGCCGCATCGCGGCGACGACGGACGACACGCGCAAGCTCGGCGGCCACGCGCCGGCGCGGCTGGAGGACTTCCTGCGCGCCAACAAGGCGGCGTTCGCCGGCTGACGCCGCATCCGGCGCGGCGGCAACGCCGCGCCGGTCTCCTACCAGCCGCAGGCTTTCAGGAAGCGCTGCAC
>JACZJD010000442.1 GCA_014860725.1 Aquamicrobium sp. | reverse complement strand
TCGGCGGCGCGCTGCCGCACCGCGGGGTCGGGGTCCTGCAGGCCGTTCAGCGTCGGCTCCAGCGTCAGGCTCTCGCCGCCGACGTCGAAGCGCAGCGCCGTCATCGTCTCGTCGAACAGCCGGTTCCAGGCTGCGCGGCCGGTGATCGACTTCTCGTGGAAGAGCTGCTCGACGCGGTCCTCGAGCTGGTAGGGCTTGTCCTGCCGCAGATCCACGATCCACGGCCGGTAGCGGCCGAAGCCGGGGTCGGCGTCGAGCGCGGCGTCCACCAGCGCGTCGTCGATGCGGTTCAGCTCCAGCGTGAAGAACAGGAGATGGGCGCTGGCGTCGGTCAGCTTCTCCTGCACGTCGCCATAGAACTTGGCGCGGACGGGGTCGGAAGTGTCGCCGGCATAGAGCAGCCCGGCATAGGAGCCGATCCGGCCCATCAACTCCTCGATCTCCTCGTAGCGGCGGAGCGCCCGGCCGAGTCCGCCGGCGGCGGGGTTCGCGGCCTCCTGCGCAAGCCTGCCCTTCCACTCGGTCTCGAAGGCGACGGCGTCGGCGGCGACGCTGGCGAGGTCGCGGACGAACTCCGGCGCATCCATCCCGGCATAGAGGTCGGAGAGGTCCCACTCCGGCAGACCGGCCAGCGCGGCCGCGCCGCTCGGTGCCGCGCGCAGCGGCGCTCCGGCCGGGCTTCGATCATAGACAGACGACATCTGTTTCCGTTCGCATTTTCGTTAGAATTTCGGGCAGGGCGGCAATACTTCGTTCACCGGATTTCTTGGGCGCTTGTTCAGGAGGCTGTGCCATGTTGAGCCAAGTATTGGCAGGCTTGCCCCGGTCGGGCGGTCCTGCCGGCCAACCTTAGCGAGTTTCTGCGAAAGTTCCATGCCACGCCTTGTCCTTGTCGTCGATGACGATCCCGTCCAGCGCCGCCTTGTCGAAGCCGCGCTCGCGAAAGCCGGGCACGAGCCGGTCTGCGCCGGGGGCGGCGAGGCGGCGCTCGCCGCGATGGAAGGGCCGCGCGGCGGCGACATCGCGGTCGTCGTGCTCGACCTGATGATGCCGGACGTCGACGGCCTCGAGGTGCTGGCGCGCATGCGCGCGCGTGGCATCGCGGTTCCCGTCATCGTCCAGACCGCCCGAGGCAGCATCGACACCGCCGTGCAGGCCATGCGCGCCGGCGCGTTCGATTTCGTGGTCAAGCCCGCCGCGCCGGAGCGGCTGCAGGCGGCCGTCGCCAACGCGATGAAGGTCGAGGCGCACGAGGATGCGGCGCGGCGCGCCGGCAGGGGCGAGACGGCGCGGCTCGCCTTCGGCGATCTCGTCACCGGCAGCGAGGCGATGGAGCGCGTCATCCGGCTCGCCCGCAAGGCGGCCGCCTCCGACATCCCGATCCTGATCGAGGGCGAATCGGGCGTCGGCAAGGAGGTGATCGCCCGCGCCATCCAGGGCCTCGGCCCGCGGGCGGGCAAGCCCTTCGTCACCGTCAATTGCGGCGCGATTCCCGAGAACCTGGTCGAGAGCATCCTGTTCGGCCACGAGAAGGGCTCGTTCACCGGCGCGACGGAGAGGCATGTCGGCAAGTTCGTCGAGGCGAACGGCGGCACGCTCTTCCTCGACGAGATCGGCGACCTGCCGCTCGACGTGCAGGTGAAGCTCCTGCGCGCCGTGCAGGAGGGCGAGGTCGATCCCGTGGGCGCGCGCGACACGGTCAAGGTCGACATAAGGCTGATCTCGGCCACCCACCGCGACCTCCTGCAGCGGGTGAGGGACGGGCTGTTCCGCGAGGACCTGTTCTACCGGCTCAACGTGTTCCCCATCCACGTGCCGCCACTGCGCCAGCGGCGCGAGGACATTCCGATGCTGGTGCGACATTTCATCGCCGAGGCCGGCCCGGCCGACGCCGGGCGCAGGGTCACCGGCATCTCGCCCGGCGCGCTCGCCATGCTCGGCGCCTATGACTGGCCGGGCAACATCCGCCAGCTCGAGAACGCGATCTTCCGCGCCGTGGTGCTGGCCGAAGGCCCGGTGCTTACCGAGGACGAGTTCCCCCAGATCAGGGCGCAGGTCGACGGGATAGACCTGGGCGACGCCGTCCCCGCGCCCGGCGCGGAACCGTCCGGGATCGCGCTCCCGGCCGGAGACGGCGCGGGCAACGGGCAGAATCCCGCTTTCCGGCCGGCGGAGACCCTGCCGGGGACCATGCCGGGCGTGCTGCGCGCGCTCGACGAGCGCGGCGACGTGCGGGCGCTGGCCGATGTCGAATGCGAGATGATTCGCCTCGCCATCGACCACTACAACGGCCAGATGAGCGAGGTGGCGCGCCGGCTCGGCATCGGCCGCTCGACGCTCTACCGCAAGCTCAAGGAAATGGGCATCGACCCGGAACGCCAGAGGCCGGAACGGCTCGCCTCGTAGGGGCTGCGACCATCTGTC
>JACZJD010000441.1 GCA_014860725.1 Aquamicrobium sp. | reverse complement strand
TGCAGGCCGTGTTCGTCGGCAAGCTCATCCGGGCGCTCGCCGCCGGCGCGACCACGGCGGAGCTGTCGCGGGCGCGCGACGATTTCGCCGCCGCCATCGCCGCGGCACTCGGCCCGGGCAGGGCATAAACGGTACATTCGTTCAATCCATCCTTGCCATCGCGCGATGCCCGCCCTATCAGTCGAGGGGTGCCGGGCGCTGCGGGCGCCCGCAGGTTCACGGTTGGGAGGCCGGACATGCTCGACATGACATCGCTGTTTTCGCTTCGGGGGCGCGTCGCGCTCGTCACCGGCGGCTCGCGCGGCATCGGCCGCATGATCGCCGAGGGCTTCATCGCCCAGGGCGCGCGGGTCTACATCTCGGCGCGCAAGGCCGAGCAGTGCGAGGCGGCGGCCGCCGAGATGGGCGAGACCTGCATCGCGCTGCCGGCCGACATCTCGACGGTCGCGGGCGCGCGGGCGCTCGCCGCCGCGATCGAGAAGCGCGAGCCCGCGCTCGACATCCTCGTCAACAATGCCGGCGCGGCCTGGGGCGCGGGGTTCGACGCCTTCCCCGAGCAGGGCTGGGACAAGGTGTTCGACGTCAACGTCAAGGCGCCGTTCTTCCTGACGCAGGCGCTGCACGGCGCGCTGAAGCGGGCGGCCCGGCCGGAGCGGCCGGCCAAGGTCGTCAACATCGGCTCCATCGACGGCCTGCGCGTCAACGCGTGGGAGACCTACAGCTACCAGGCGTCGAAGGCGGCGATCCTGCACCTGACGCGCAAGATGGCGGCGCGGCTGATCCGCGACGGCATCGTCGTCAGCGCCATCGCGCCGGGCGCCTTCCCCTCCGAGATGAACCGCGCCGCCCGCGACCGCGCCGACGACTATGTCGCGGTCATCCCGGCCGGGCGCATCGGCCGGCCGCAGGACATGGCGGCCGCGGCCGTCTATCTCGCCAGCGGCGCCGGCGACTACGTGGTCGGCGAGGTGCTGACGGTCGACGGCGGCGTCACCTTCGCCAATCCGGACAGGCTGGTCGAGCCGTGACCGCGGCCTGACGGCGGCCCGCCGCAACCCCGCCGCGGGGCAGTGCTCACAGGCCGTCCTGCGAGATGATCGAGGAAATGGCGCGCGCCGTCTCGGTGATGACCGGGACGAGCTCCTCGCGCACGCGGGCCTCGTTCCATTCCGGCATGTAGACGGGCATGCTGATCGCCGCGATGGCCCTGCGGTTGGGGCCGATGACCGGCGCGGCCACCACCAGCTCCTGCAGCATGAGCTGCTGGTTGGAGATGACGAAGCCGTCGCGCCTGGCCTGGGCGACGCGGGCGCGCACCTCGGCCTCGTCGGTGCAGGTGAAGGCGGTCAGCGGCCCGGGCAGGCCGCCGGCCAGCATGGTCTCGAGCACGTCGTCGTCGGAGAAGGCGGCGATGACCTGGCCGCCGGAGGTGACGGCGGCGGGCCGCCGCACACCGATCAGCGTGCCGTCGAACGCCATCGCCGAATGCGGCATGCGCGCCTTGTAGACCATGTCGCGGCCGTCGAGCACGCTCAGGTTGACCGTGGTGTTGAGGCTGCGGCTGACCTCGACCATGCGCGGCATGGCGCGCTCCAAGAGCCGGTCGTGGATCAGGTAGGCATAGGCGAAGTCGAGCATCTTCAGGCCGGGGCGGTAGCGGCGCGTCTTGTCGTCGCGATCGAGATAGCCGAGCGCGTGCAGCGTGTAGGCCAGCCGCTGCACCGCGCTCTTCTCGAAGCCGGAGCGCCGCGTCATCTCCGTCAGGCTCAGCCCGTCCTGCGTGCCGCGGAAGAGCTGCAGGAGCTGCAGCCCGCGGTCGAGCGTCGAGACCAGGACCTGCGGCCTGTCGTCCCTCGCGCCGTTTCTCCTCGTCCCGTTGCCCCTTGCGCTGCCGCCCCCTGCCCCGTCGTCGCCTGCCCGTTTGTCGCTTGCCATCTCCGCCGGCCCTTCCCTTCGCGATGCGCATGCCGCCAGAGGGGTTGACAGGTCCCGGCGGCGGAATATTAAATAATGACACTAAGTATCAAATAGTGATTATCATAATCAAAAGACGACTTCAAGCGTCCTTCAGCAAGGGGAAAAGACATGCAGCTTCGCATCCTGAAAAAGGCGATCGTCGCGGCGGGGGCCGCCGCGCTGATGGCCACCACCGCGCTCGCCGGCCCCGCCGACAACAGCCTGATCTGGGCGTCCGACAAGGAGGTCGTGGCGGCGGACACCTATTACGACACCTCGCGCGAGACCGTCGTCATCGCCCAGCACGTCTATGACGGCCTCGTGTTCTGGGACCAGGCCAACGAGGAGTTCCTGCCGCTCCTGGCCAAGAGCTGGAAGCAGGTCGATCCCGTCACCTGGGAGTTCGAGCTGCGCGACGACGTCACCTTCCACGACGGCTCCTCCTTCGGGCCGGAGGACGTGGTCTACACCTTCAACTTCATCACCGACGAGGCCAACGGCGTCCTCAACTACGGCGACATCCGCTGGCTGAAGGGCGCCGAGAAGGTCGGCGACCACACGGTGCGCCTCGTCCTGCACGAATCCTTCCCGGCGATCCTGTCCAATCTGGCGCTGGTGCTGCCCATCGTGCCCGAGGGCCATTTCGACGCCGCGCCCGAGGGCTCGGACGGCAAGAAGCGCTTCGCCACCGTGGCGCCGGTCGGCACCGGGCCCTACAGGGTGACGAGCCTCAAGCCCGGCGACTCCGTCGTCATGGAAGCCAATCCCGACTATTTCGCCGACAGCCCCAAGGGCAAGCCGGCGATCCGGACCATCGCGTTTCGCACCATCTCCGACGGCTCGACGCAGGTCGCCGAGATCATGACCGGCGGCGTCGACTGGATCTGGGGCCTGAACAACGACCAGGCGCAGGCGCTCTCCGCCGCGCCGCACCTCGCCTCGGTCAACGCGCCGACCATGCGCATCAGCTACCTGACCTTCGACCTGAAGGGCACGAGCGGCACCGACGTGTTCACCAAGCGCGAGGTGCGCCAGGCCGTCGGCCACGCCATCGACCGCGAGCGCATCGCGAAGTTCCTGATGGGCGAGAACTCCGATGTGGTCAACGCCGCCTGCCACCCGGTCCAGTTCGGCTGCACCGGCGACGTCACGGTCTACGACCACGACCCCGAGAAGGCGAAGGCGCTTCTGGCCGAAGCCGGCTTCGCCGACGGCTTCAGCGTCGATCTCGTCGGCTATCGCGACCGCGAGGTCACGGAGGCGATCATGGGCGACCTCGCCAAGGTCGGCATCCGCACCAACCTCACCTGGCTGAAATATGCCGCCGCGCGCGACCTGATCGTCGAAGGCAAGGCGGCGGTCGCCAACATGAGCTGGGGCTCGTCGTCGATCCCGGACGTGTCGGCCGTCACCAGCTACTTCTTCGGCGGCGGCCCCGACGACCCGGCCAACGACGAGACCGTGCAGGCCGACATCCGCGAGGGCGACCTGTCGACCGACCCCGACGTGCGCCGCGCCGCCTATGCCCGGGCGCTGCAGCGCATCGCCGACGAGGCCTACTGGATTCCGCTGTTCAGCTACACCAAGAACTACAGCTTCAACGCGCAGCTCGACTTCACGCCGACGGCCGACGAACTGCCGCAGTTCTACGCCGCGCGCTGGAAGTAGGCCGCGCAGGCCGGCGCCGGGAGGGGGCCATCGCATCCCGGCGCCGGCAGCGGCAGCAAGGGCATCCGGCGCGGAAGAATCCGGTTTCCGGATCGCGCCGATGCCGGCACGATGAGACAGTCGCCACCCCGCCCCGACCGGCGCCGGGGACGATCCGCAACGGCCCCCTCGGGCACACGAAGGTGCATAGGGGGCGCATAGGGGCGCATAGGCAGGAACCATGCTTCGCTTCATCCTGAAGCGGCTCGTCATCGCCGCGCTCGTCGCGCTGACCGTGTCGCTCCTGAGCTTCGGCCTGACCTACCTTTCCGGCGATCCGGCGGTGGCGCTGGCCGGCGAGGGCGCGCGCCAGGCCGACATCGAGGTCATCCGCAAGCGCTTCGGCTTCGACCGGCCGATCCCGGTGCAGTACCTGAACTGGGTCGGCCGCGCGCTGACCGGCGATTTCGGCGACAGCTACTATTTCGGCGCGCCGGTCGGCCAGCTCCTCATGGAGCGCTTCCCGCAGACCGCGACGCTCGGCGTCATGGCCATCGCGCTCGCCGTCGCCCTGTCGATCCCGCTCGGCATCGTCGCCGCCGTGTGGCGCAACCGCCTGCCCGACCGGCTGGCGCTGGCGCTCGGCACCGTCGGCCAGGCCACGCCCTCGTTCTGGCTGGCGCTGATGCTGGTGTGGGTGTTCGCGGTGGTGCTGCGCTGGCTGCCGGTCTCGGGCTCGCAGACGTGGCAGCACTTCATCCTGCCGGCCGTGGTGCTCGGCTATTACGCCGTGCCGTCCATGCTGCGGCTCACCCGCGCCGGCATGATCGAGGCGCTGGAATCCGACTATGTCCGCACCGCGCGCGCCAAGGGCCTGTTGCCGTCGCAGGTGCTGTTCGGCCACGCGATCCGCAACTCGATCCTGCCGGTCATCAGCGTCGCGGCGGTGGAGTTCGGCTTCATCCTCGGTGGCTCGGTGGTGGTGGAGAGCGTCTTCAGCATCCGCGGCATCGGCCTCCTCGCCTGGGAGAGCATCGCCCGCAACGACTTCCCCACCATCCAGGCCATCGTCCTCGTCTACGCCATGCTCTACGTCTGGCTGACCTTCCTCGCCGACGTCGTCAACGCCTGGCTCGACCCGCGCATCAGGATGGGCTGACCGCCATGAGCCGACCCTTGACCCAACCCGTGAGCCCGCCCCCCACCCGCGACGGCCCGACGCCGCGCCAGCTCCTGGCCATGCGGGCGCGCGGCCATGCCGGCTTCCTCACCGGTGCGACGATCCTCGCGGTCCTTGCCTTCGTCGCGCTCGCCGCTCCGCTCCTTGCCCCGCACGACCCCTACGCGCAGGACCTTTCCCGCCGGCTGATCGCGCCGGTATGGGCGGAGAACGGAAGCTGGGAGCACGTCTTCGGCACCGACGCGCTCGGCCGCGACTATTTCTCGCGCATCCTCTACGGCGCGCGGGTGTCGCTCACCATCGGCCTGTGCGCGGCCGTCGGCTCCGGCATCATCGGCACGGCGCTCGGCCTGCTCGCCGGCTACTATGGCGGGCGCATCGACAGCTTCGTCACCTTCGTCGTCTCGGTGCGGCTGGCGCTGCCGGTGGTGCTGGTGGCGCTCGCCGTGGTCTCGATCTTCGGCGGCCGGCTGTGGATCGTCGTCGCCATCCTCAGCCTGCTTTTGTGGGACCGCTTCGCCGTGGTGGTGCGCGCGGCGACGCAGCAGCTGCGCTCGCAGGAATTCGTCACCGCCGCCGTCGCCATGGGCGCGGGCGCGCCACGCATCCTCCTCGGCGAGCTCCTGCCCAACCTCGCCGGGCCGCTGCTGGTCGTCGCCTCGCTCGAGGTCGGCCACGCCATCCTGCTCGAATCGGCCTTGTCCTTCCTCGGCCTCGGCGTGCAGCCGCCCACCCCCTCCTGGGGCCTGATGGTGGCCGAGAGCAAGGGCATGATCTTCTTCGACGCGCGGCTGATCGCGCTGCCGGGCGCGGCGATCGCGCTGACCGTGCTCGCCATCAACCTGATGGGCGACGGCCTGCGCGACATCCTCTCGCCGGAGGGCCGGGCATGAGCGCGCAAGCTGCCCCCGCGGCGGCCGCCGGGGCTCCCGTCATCGAAGCGAAGAACCTTTCCGTCACCATCGCCACGCCGCGCGGCGCGGTGGCGGCGGTGCGCGGCATCGACCTCGCCGTCTGCCGCGGCGAGACGCTGGGCATCGTCGGCGAATCCGGCTCCGGCAAGTCGGTGACGTCGCTGGCGCTGATGCGGCTCCTGCCGCGCCACGCCCGCGTCGAGGCCGAGCGCATCGTGCTCGGCGACACCGATCTCGCGCGGCTCTCCGAGCGGCAGATGGCCGACATACGCGGCCGGCGGCTCGCCATGATCTTCCAGGAGCCGATGACGGCGCTGAACCCGGTGCTGACCGTCGGCCGCCAGCTGACCGAGACCTTCCGCCGCCACCGCCGCGCCTCGAAGGCCGAGGCGCGCACCCGCGCGCTCGCCCTTCTCGACCGGGTCGGCATTCCGCGCGCGGCCGAGCGGCTCGACGTCTACCCGCACCAGCTTTCCGGCGGGCTGCGCCAGCGCGTCATGATCGCGATGGCGCTGATGTGCGACCCCGACGTCGTCATCGCCGACGAGCCGACCACGGCGCTCGACGTCACCATCCAGGCGCAGATCCTCGACCTGCTCGCCGAGCTCCAGGCCGAGCGCGGGCTCGCCATGATCTTCATCAGCCACGACATCGGCGTGGTCGCGCGCATCGCCCACCGCGTGCAGGTGATGTATGGCGGCCGCACCGTCGAGAGCGGCGCGATGGCCGACGTGCTGTCGCGCCCGGCCCACCGCTACACGCAGGCGCTGCTTTCCGCCGTGCCGCGGCGCGGCATGCGCTGGGGCCGCGACATGCTCGGCGCGGTGACGTGGGACGGCGACGGAGGGGCGGCATGAGCGAACCGCTGATGGAGGTCCGCAACGTCTCGCGCACGTTCCAGCTCGGGCGCGGCCTGTTCTCGCCGCCGCGCCTGCTCCACGCGCTCGACGACGTGTCGTTCGACGTGAGGCACGGCGAGGTGCTGGCTGTGGTCGGCGAATCCGGCAGCGGCAAGAGCACGCTGTCGCGCATCATGCTCGGCCTCGACCGGCCGACCGCGGGCGACGTGCTGGTCGACGGCAGGCCGGTCGGCGCCTATCCGCGCCGGGCGCTCGCCCGCATCGTCCAGCCGGTGTTCCAGGACCCCTATTCCTCGCTCAACCCGCGCAAGACCGTGCGGCAGCTGATCGAGATGCCGCTCGTCATCGCCGGCGAGGACGCCGCCGCCGCGCGGCTGCGCAAGGTGAAGGAGCTCCTCGACATATTGCGCATGCCGGCGCGCATGCTCGACGCCTATCCGAGCCAGATGTCGGGCGGCCAGCGCCAGCGCGTCGCCATCGCCCGCGCGCTGATCTCGCGGCCCAGGATCGTCATCTGCGACGAGCCGACCTCGGCGCTCGACGTGTCGGTGCAGGCGCAGGTGCTCAACCTGCTGATGGAGCTGCGGGCGGCCTTCCGGCTCACCTACATCTTCATCTCGCACGACCTCGCCGTGGTCGAATACATCGCCGACCGCAGCTCCATCAGCAGGTTGAGCACCTGCGCCTGCACCGACACGTCGAGCGCCGAGGTCGGCTCGTCGCAGATGACGATCCTGGGCCGCGAG
>JACZJD010000440.1 GCA_014860725.1 Aquamicrobium sp. | reverse complement strand
TTCGGTGACGATGCGCTCCGCCACCTTCCTGCCGACGCCCGGCGCCCGCGACACCATGGCGATGTCGCGCAGCGCAATCGCGTTGGCGAGCTCGGCCGGCGACAGGGTGGAGAGCACGGCGAGCGCCACCTTGGCCCCCACGCCCTGCACGTTCTGCAGCAGGCGGAACCACTCGCGCTCCAGCGCGGAGGCGAAGCCGTAGAGGCGGATCATGTCCTCGCGGACATAGGTCTCGATGTGGAGCACGGCGGCCTCGCCCGTGCCGGAAAGCCCGGCGAGCGTGCGCGCCGAGCAGAAGGCGACATAGCCGACGCCGTGGACGTCGATGATGCAGTGGTCCTCGCCGATCTCGTCGACCGTGCCCCTGAGTTTACCGATCATTTGAGCTTGCCGATCATGCCCCCTCCGCCCGTCAGGCGAGCGCCGCGGCGGCGAGCCGCCCGGTAACGCTCTGGCGGTGATGCGCGTGGCAGACCGCGATGGCGAGCGCGTCGGCCGCGTCGTCGCCGTCGAAGGCGGCCTTCGGCATCAGCACCTTGACCATCATGTGGATCTGCCGCTTCTCGCCGTGGCCGACGCCGATCACCGCCTTCTTGACGGCGTTGGGCGCGTATTCGGCGACGGAAAGGCCGGCCAGCGCCGGCACCAGCATGGCGATGCCGCGCGCCTGGCCGAGCTTCAGCGTCGCGGTCGCGTCCTTGTTGACGAAGGTCGCCTCCACCGCCGCCTCGTGCGGCATGTGGGCGTGGACGACCTCGCAGAGCCCGTCATGGAGCTGGCGCAGCCGCGAGGCGAGGTCGGCCTTGTCGTCCGACCGCACCGTGCCGGAGGCCACGAAACGCAGCGAATTGCCGAGAACCTCGACCACGCCCCAGCCAGTGCGGCGCAGGCCGGGATCGATGCCGATGATGCGAATCGCTTGCGTCATGCGTCCACCCTACTTCGATGGCACGGGAATGCCATCGAAAAGTGAACAAAGCAGAAACGCGAGCCGGGATGGCGGACGCGCTCAGCCGCGCGCGAACGCCGTCTGCAAAAGCGTGATCTGGTCGGAGACCGGGTTGCCCTGACGTGGCAGGACCTTCGCCGCCGCGGCCTCGCCGTAGATCTCCTCGTCCATGCGCCGCACCAGCGCCTGGAGCCGGAGCGAATGGTCGACGATGGCGCGGAAGGCGTCGGGCAGTTCGGCCCAGCCGGCCGCGTCGGCCTGCGCCGAGGCGGTGTCAAGCCTGACCTTGGACTTCTCGGTCGCGACCTGGTCGCGCGTCATCTCGCCGGAATTGGCCGCGCGCTGCAGCAGCAGCCACGAGGCGATCTGCATCAGCCGCGTGGTCAGCCGCATGGATTCGGCGGCGTAGAGCGTCGCGCCCACCCGCGAAAGCCGCTTGGCGGCGGCACGGCCCTCGCCGTCGAGATATTCGGCCGCCTGCTCGACCAGGCTCATGCCCTCGTCGTAGAGCGGCTTGAACGACGCCGAGAAGATACGCCTCTCGGCAAGGCTGACCGTGTTGGAACCCTCGTGATCCCGACCAAGCATGAACGCAAACCCCGCACACGTGAACGCCGCCCGCCATCGCCGACGGCCGCGGTTCTCTGTCTGCCGCCCCTGCCTGCGATGAACAGCTGGAATTTGACGCGTCGCGCGCCGGAACGCAAGCCGGTGTTTAACGAAGGGTTAACGCAGCCTGCCGCCCGCCGCAGCGACGGAACCAGCTCCGGAAGACAAAAAAAGAGCCGCGAAAGCGGCTCTCAGGAGTTTAACAGGGAGGCGTCAAACGGAGTGGCCTGGCCACTCGGTAAGAATCCAGAAAACTGGATGCGCACAGTAATGACATGTAAAGCTTAACCGAAGCTTAACGCGCCGGCCGATTTTGCCGATAATTGTGCCGCTTCGGCACAGGAGACGGCTGACGGATCGGATGTCGACGCAGCCCCTCACCTGCCTGCCGGCATCCTCTCCCCCGTGAACGGGGAGAGGAGAGATGGCCGCAACCTTTCCGCTTCTTCTCCCCGTTCACGGGGAGAAGGTGACCCGAAGGGCCGGATGAGGGGCGGCGCCGGCGTCCGGTCGTCATGCCCCCGACCCGCCCGGCATCACGCCTTCTTCTGGACGGTCTTGAGCAGCGCCTTGTGGATCGCCTCGTTGCCGGCGACGACGGTGCCGGTGTCGAACATCGCCTGCCCGCCGCTGTGGTCGGTGCAGAAGCCGCCCGCCTCGCGCACCAGGAGGATGCCGGCCGCCAGGTCCCACGGCGCCAGCCAGCTTTCCCAGAACCCGTCCATGCGGCCGGCCGCGACATAGGCGAGGTCGAGCGCGGCCGAGCCGAGGCGGCGGATGCCGGCCACCTCGCCCATGACGTTCTTGAGCTCGATCAGCGCGTGGCCGTGATGGCCGCGTCCGAGATGCGGGATGCCGGTGCCGATCACCGCGTCGGAGAGGTTGCGCCTGGCCGCCACCCTGAGCCGGCGGTCGTTCATGAACGCGCCGCCGCCGCGCTCGGCGGTGTAGAGCTCGTCCATCGCGGGGTTGTAGATCACGCCGGCGACGAGCTGGCCCTGCCGTTCGAGCGCGATGGAGATGGCGAAGATCGGGATGCCGTGCAGGAAGTTGGTGGTGCCGTCGAGCGGATCGACGATCCAGCGATGCTGGTCGTCGTCGCCCGCCACCTCGCCGCGCTCCTCCATGACGAAGGAATAGCCCGGCCGGGCCTTCGACAGCTCGGCGAAGATGATCTCCTCCGCCCGCCGGTCGGCCTGGCTGACATAGTCGCCCGGCCCCTTGAGCGAGACCTGCAGGTTCTGCACCTCGCCGAAGTCGCGCGCCAGCGACCGGCCGGCCTTCATGGCCGCCTGCACCATGACGTTGATGATGGCGGAGCGCGCCATGGAACTCTCCGAAGTCTCGGGTCGCGGCGGGGCTTAGTCCGCGCGGCGGATGTAGGTGATCTCGTTGGTGTCGACGACGATCTTCTCGCCCGACGAGATGAAGGGCGGGACGAGCACGCGGATGCCGTTCTCCAGCACCGCCGGCTTGTAGGACGAGGCCGCCGTCTGGCCCTTGACCACGGGATCGGCCTCGGTGATCGTCAGCGTTACCTGGTCGGGCAGCGAGATGCCGATCGGGCGCTCCTCGTGCAGCTCGACCGTCACCGTCATGCCGTCCTGCAGGAAGGCGGCGCGCTCGCCGACGAAGTCCTTGTCGAGCTCGAGCTGCTCGTAGCTCTCCGAATCCATGAACACCAGCGCGTCGCCCTGCTCGTAGAGGAAGGTGAAGTCCTTCTGCTCGAGGCGCACCTTCTCCACCGTCTCGGCGGCGCGGAAGCGCTCGTTGAGCTTGGTGCCGTTGATGAGGTTCTTGAGCTCGACCTGGTTGTAGGCGCCGCCCTTGCCGGGCTTCACCGCATTGGTCTTGACCGCCACCCACAGGCCGCCGTCATGCTCGATGACGTTGCCGGGACGGATTTCGTTGCCGTTGATCTTCATTGGGTCGGTTCCGGGATCTTGTCGCGCCGGGGGCGCATCATCGCGGCTCCAAGACCATAAAACGGGCCGTGAGGCAAGTGCGGGGCGATTCAGCCGAGCGCGCCGGCGCGCTTCCTCGCCTCGTCCAGCTCCTCCTCGGTCAGGCCGTCGAGCTGGTCCTCCATCACCGGATCGACGAGCCCGGCGCGGCGCGCCCGCAGATACCACGCCGCCGCCGTCACCCTGTCCGGCTCGGTGCCGATGCCGGCGCGGTAGAGCTTGGCCACCCGGTTCTGCGCCGCCGGGTTGCCGGCCGCGGCCGCCCGCATCAGCCAGGAAAAGCCCGCCTTCTCGTCGCGCGCGCCGCCCTCGCCCTCGATCAGCATGGTGCCGAGCTCGATCTGGGCGGTGTCGTGGTTCTGCGCCGCAGCCAGCGCCAGCCAGCGC
>JACZJD010000439.1 GCA_014860725.1 Aquamicrobium sp. | reverse complement strand
GCCGTCATGGGCTTCACGATCAACATGATCGTGCTGTTCAGCCTCATCCTCGCGGTCGGCATGCTGGTCGACGACGCCATCATCGTCGTCGAGTTCGCCGAGCGGCGCATGTCGGAGGGCATGCCGCGCGAGCAGGCCTTCGAGCTCGCCGCCAAGCGCATGGCCGGCCCGGTCGCCGCCGCGACGCTGACGCGCATCGCCGCCTTCTCGCCGCTCCTGTTCTGGCCGGGCATGGTCGGCGACTTCATGAAGTACCTGCCGATCACGCTGATCGTCACGCTCGCCGCCTCCATGCTCTACGCGCTCGTCTTCACCCCGACGCTGGGCGCGAAGTTCGCCAAGGCGCATGTCCACGAGGAGGGCGAGCTGCGCGACGGCTGGTACATGGCCGTGGTCAGGCAGGCGGTGCGCTTCCCCAAGACCGTGCTGGTGGGCGCCGTCCTGCTGCTCGTCGGCGTCATGTACAGCTATTCGCACTACGGCAAGGGCGTCGAGTTCTTCCCCAATGTCGAGCCGGATTACGGGCTGCTCTACGTGCATGCGCGCGGCAACCTGTCGCTCGCCGAGATGGACGCCGCCACCCGCAAGGCCGAGGAGAAGCTGCTCGGCCGGCCGGGCATCGAGTCCGTCTACACCCGCGTCGGCCAGACGCGCGGCGCGCAGGACATTCCCGAGGACGTCGTCGGCGTCATCCAGTACGAGTTCGTCGACTGGCGCGAGCGCAAGCCGGCCAGCGATATCCTGGACGACCTGCGTGCCGTCATGGCCGGCATCCCCGGCGTCGACGTCGAGGTGCGCGTGCCGGACGCCGGCCCGCCGACCGGCAAGGCGATCCAGGTGCGCGTCTCGGCCGCCGATCCGCAGGGGCTGGACGACCACGCCCGCGCCGTCGCAGCCCGCATCGCCGAGATTCCCGGCGTCATCGACATCAGCGACGGCCTGCCGCCGCCCGGCGTCGACTGGGCGCTCAACATCGACCGCGCCAAGGCGGCGCAGCACGGCATCAGCCCGATCAATGTCGGCATCGCGGTCCAGCTCGTCACCTCCGGCCTCAAGCTGACCGACTACCGCCCCGCCGGCGCCGACGACGCCGTCGACATCCGCCTGCGCCTGCCGGAAGATCGCCGCACGCTGTCGACGCTCGACGACCTGCGCATCGAGACGGCGCTGGGTTCGGTGCCGATCTCCAACTTCGTCACCCGCAAGCCGGAGCCGCGCACCGGCATCCTGAACCGCATTGACGGCGAGCGCACCGTGGTGGTGCAGGCCAACGTCGCATCCGGCTTCCAGGTCTCGGCCGTGCAGGCCGAGGTGGCGCAGGCGATCGGCGGCATGGACCTCGGCACCGCGACGTGGAAGCTCGCCGGCTCCAGCCAGGAGAGCGACGAGGCCAGCGCCTTCCTCGCCAACGCCTTCGGCGCGGCGATCTTCCTGATCTTCATCGTGCTGCTCGCCCAGTTCAACAAGTTCACCAGCGTGTTCCTGGTGCTGATGACGGTGGTGATGTCGACGATCGGCGTGTTCCTCGGCCTGCTGCTTACCGGCCAGGCCTTCGGGATCATCATGTCGGGCATCGGCGTCATCGCGCTCGCCGGCGTGGTGGTGAACAACAACATCGTGCTGATCGACACCTACGACCGGCTGCGCCACGAGGGCTGGAACAAGCTCGACGCCGTGCTGCAGACCTGCCGCGAGCGCGCCCGGCCGGTGGTGCTGACGGCCGCCGCCGCCATCCTCGGCGTGCTGCCGATCGCGCTCGGCCTCGGGCTGGAGCTCTTCCACCACGAGACGACGATCAACGCGCCGTCGACCCAGTGGTGGATCTCGCTGTCGTCGGCCATCGTCTACGGCCTCGCCTTCGCCACGGTGCTGACGCTGATCGTCACCCCCTCGGCGCTGATGGTCTTCACCCGCGACAACCGCCCGGCCGGCGAGGAGCGGCGAAGCCTGTTCTCGCGCCTGATGCGCCGCCGCCGCGACGCCTCTGCCGCCGCAGACGACCAGACGCCGGACGCCGCGGGCGAGCCCGCCCACGCTTTGCCGAAGGCGGCGGAGTAGCCTTCGGGCGGTCCGTGTGTTGGCTCACGAAGTCGGCCGCCTGTCGTCACCGACTCCGACGACTAAGGCCGTCTCCGGTTCCCGGAGAGGCACAGCATCCCCACCGCGTCATCCCGGCCGAGCGAAGCGAGAGCCGGGACCCATTGAGCAGCGCGGCCGGGTGACGGGTTCGCACGACAGTCCCATCACGCGCCGGGATGAGAACCGGGCTGCGCCCGACGATGCTCCGGCCAATGGGTCCCGGCTCTGCGGTCGCTCCGCTCCCTTGGCCGGGATGACGGCGCGGCCGCCTTCATCGCTTCCGCATCATCGGACGCGGCGCTCCCCTGCGGAACCGCGCAGCGGGTGCCGCATTGACATGGCGTATCAGCCCACTCACAGGAGGCCCCCCATGTCGCTCGGCACAATTCTCATCATCATCCTCATCCTGATCCTGCTGGGCGCGATCCCGGCCTGGCCCTATTCGCAGGGCTGGGGTTACGGACCCTCCGGCATTCTCGGCGTGGCGCTCGTCGTCGTGCTGATCCTCGTCCTGATGGGCAGGCTCTGACCCCCGCGGCGGGCCGTCTCAGGCGGCCTGCCGCCCCGCCCCGGCGGAAAGCCCCAGCGCCTCGACAGTCTCGCGTAGCGCCGCCTCCGGCGGCGTGACGGCGAAATCCGGCACCAGCGCCCTGAACTTCGACCCGTCGAGCGAATGCGGCATGCGCCACAGATAGGACATGGCCGCGACCTCGCGCATCATCGGCATCACCAGCCCCGCCGCCCGCAGCAGCGGCCACGGCACGCCGCGCAGCTTCAGCCTGCGCCCGGTGATCGCCTCCGCCGTCGCCTTGACCTCGTTGCCGGTGAGCGTGTGGCCCTCGAAATGCACCGCCTCGAAGCCGCCGAGCTCTCCGCGCCGCGCCGCCAGCGCCACGAAGGCGCGCCCGAGATCGGGCAGATAGGCAAAGGCGTGCGGGCAGTCGGCCGGCCCCGGCCACACGAGCACGCCCCTGTCCAGCCTGGGCAGGATCATCAGGTCGTGCCACGTCCCCGGCAGCGGCCCGCCGTAGAAGTCGCCGGCGCGCAGCACCACGGTCCGCACCCCCTCCTCCGCGGCCAGCCGGCGGAACATCTCCTCCATGGCGATGCGGACCCGCGCCTTTGCGGTCGAGGGCGAGACGGGCGCGTCCTCCGCCATGCCCATGCCGATGGCATGGCCGAAATTGTAGACGTTGCCCGGCAGCATGTGCGTCGCGCCGGCCGCCTTCACCGCCGCGGCGACGTTCTGCGCCATCGGCATCACCTTGTCGTCCCAGTCCGTATAGGGCGGGTTGAGCGCGTTGACGACCACGTCCGCCCCGGCGCAGGCCGCGACCAGCGCCTCGCGGTCGAAGGCGTCGGCATCGGCGATCTCGACGCCGGCGGGCAGGCCTGCCGCCTTGGCCCCGCGCGCCACGCCGCGCACGGTCCAGCCTGCTTCGAGAAAGGCGCGCGCGACCGCATCGCCGACACGCCCCGCAGCCCCCAGAACAACCACTGTCCGCATGGTTCCAACTCCTTGCTGTCATCGGAGTCGACTGTCCTCGATACGGAAATGAATTGAAATTCGCATAATCTGATTTTCATTCATTCATTTCTGAATATAACTGGCGTCCATGCTCGATCTCGACCGCAACCTGATCCGCAGCTTCGTCGTGGTGGCCGAGGAAGGCAGCCTCTCGGGCGCCGCCCGCCGGCTTTCCGCCAGCCAGCCGACGCTCGGCCGCCATGTCGCCGAGCTCGAGGCCGCGCTCGGCATCACGTTGTTCCGGCGCGGCCGCCGCGGCTACGCGCTGACGGCGGCCGGCGCGGCGCTCTACGACCGCGCCCGCGCGGTGGAGGACGAGGTCGCCGCCTTCCGC
>JACZJD010000438.1 GCA_014860725.1 Aquamicrobium sp. | reverse complement strand
GCTCAGCGCCAGCCGAGCGCCGGGGCCACGTGCTTCAGGATCGAGCCGATGACATGGGCGTTGTAGTCGACCCCGAGCTGGTTGGGCACGGTCAAGAGCAGCGTGTCGGCCTCGGCGATGGCCTCGTCCTGCGCCAGCTCGCGCACCAGCACGTCGGGCTCGGCGGCATAGTTGCGGCCGAAGATGGCGCGGGTGCCGGCCTCGATGAAGCCGATCTTGTCCTGATCCGGCCGGCCCTGGCCGAAATACATGCGGTCGCGGTCGTCCATCAGGGCGAAGATCGAGCGGCTGATGGAGACGCGCGGCTCGCGGGTATGGCCGGCTTCCTTCCAGGCCTGGCGATAGGCGCGGATCTGCTGCGCCTGCTGGACGTGGAACGGCTCGCCCGTCTCGTCGAACTTGAGCGTCGAGCTCTGCAGGTTCATGCCGAGCTCGGCGGCCCACACCGCGGTGGCGTTGGTGGCCGCACCCCACCAGATGCGTTCGCGCAGCCCTTCCGAATGCGGCTCGACCCGCAGCAGGCCGGGCGGGTTGGGGAACATCGGCTGCGGGTTGGGCTCGGCGAAGCCCTGGCCGCGCAGCACGTCGAGGAAGACCTCGGCATGGTGGCGCGCCATGTCGGCGTCGGTCCTGCCCTCTTCCGGCCGGTAGCCGAAATAGCGCCAGCCGTCGACGACCTGCTCGGGCGAGCCGCGGCTGATGCCGAGCTGCAGCCGGCCGCCGGCGATCAGGTCGGCCGCGCCGGCATCCTCGGCCATGTAGAGCGGGTTCTCGTAGCGCATGTCGATGACGGCGGTGCCGATCTCGATCTTCCTGGTGCGCGCGCCGACGGCGGCGAGCAGCGGGAAGGGCGAGGCGAGCTGCCGCGCGAAGTGATGAACGCGGAAATAGGCGCCGTCGGCGCCGAGCTCCTCGGCCGCCACCGCCAGCTCGATGGACTGGAGGAGCGCGTCGGCGGCCGAGCGCGTCTGCGACTGGGGGGAGGGGGTCCAGTGTCCGAAGGACAGGAAGCCGATCTTCTTCATGGGGGTATCCGTTGTTGCGTTGCCCCGAAGGTAGGCGAGAATGCGCGGTTTCGCACCGGGCAAAGGTTGAACAGTGCTTCTCGCCGGCGCTCACGCTACGACACTCTCCGCAGGCGGGCCTGCCGCCGCGCGTTGCGGACGGTTCAGGGCGCGTCGGGCGCGATGCCGCGATAGCCGCGCCGCCGTTTCGCCCGGGCGAGGCGGTCGAAGGCGGCTTGCGCCGCCGCGTCCCCGGCATGAAGCTCGATCCTTTCCCGGCCCTTCGTTCCGATGCGGCCCCAGCGGCGCACGAGCGCGAGGTCGCCGAACAGCGTCGGCTCGATCGACAGCGCGTAGAAGCGCGCCATGTTGCGGGCGGGGTCGATGCGGCGGAGGAGAAGCGGCGGCCGGTGCATGCGCGAAGCCTGACGGCGGCGGACGAGCGCGTCCAACGCATTCGCTGAATCGGTCGGCGGGGATCGATTCACGGCGCTGATGGATCGGGATGCCGGCGGGCCGCTTGAAAGGAGCCTCATATGAGCATATATTCCGTCTCAACTGGACAGGAGACGACGATGATCGCGCTGGCGAACGTTGCCGACATATTGGGGCTTCCCGGCAAGCTCGCGCCCCGCTCGCCGATCGGGCTGGTGGCGCGCATCGAGGACGGGCTGCCGCTCGACGCGGTGGAGCGGGTGGCGCGGCTGGTCGCGCCCGGCGACAGCCAGTTCAAGTACCGCCTGGTGCCGCGCGCCACCTATGAGCGGCGCAAGGCGAGGAAGGTGCTGTCGAGCGAGGAGGGCACGCGCCTCGCCCGGCTGGCGCGGGTGTGGGGCCTTGCGCTCGACGTGTGGGGCAGCGAGGAGGAGGCGCGCGCCTTCCTGTTCCGCCCGCATCCGATGATCGAGGACCGGCGGCCGGTCGACGTCGTCATCCAGAGCGAGTTC
>JACZJD010000437.1 GCA_014860725.1 Aquamicrobium sp. | reverse complement strand
GGTTCGACGGCGCTCGCGCTGTCTCTGCTCGGCGCAACCGCCTTGTCTGCGGCGGCGCAGGACACGCTCAAGATCGGCTATATCGACCCGCTTTCCGGCGGCGGCGCGAGCATCGGCCAGATCGGCATGAACCAGCTCAACTTCATCGCCGACGAGGTCAACGCGCGCGGCGGCGTCAACGGCAAGAAGGTCGAGATCGTCGGCTACGACAACCAGACCAACCCGCAGATCAGCCTCGTCCAGGTGCAGAAGGCCATCGACGAGGGCATTCAGGTCATCGTGCAGGGCAACGGCTCGTCCGTCGCCGTCGCCGTGTCCGACTTCGTCACCAAGTATAACGACCGCAATCCCGGCGCCAACATCGTCCACCTGAACTATGCCGCGATCGACCCGGTCCTGACCAACGAGAAGTGCAGCTACTGGCACTTCACCTGGGATGCGAGCGCCGACATCAAGATGGAAGCGCTGACCAATTTCATCAAGGATCAGGAGGACATCAAGAAGGTCTACCTGATCTCGCAGGACTACTCCTTCGGCCATGCGGTCGCGGGCGCGGCCAAGCGCATGCTGCAGGAGAAGCGGCCGGACATCGAGATCGTCGGCGACGAGTTCCATCCGCTGGTCAAGATCACCGACTTCGCGCCCTACGTCGCCAAGATCCAGGCTTCGGGCGCCGACACGGTCGTCACCGGCAACTGGGGGCAGGACCTCGCACTCCTCATCAAGGCCGCGGGCCAGGCCGGGCTCGACGTCGACTGGTACACCTTCTATGCCGGCGGCGCCGGCGGCCCGACCGCCATCAAGCAGGCCAATCTGGAAAACCGCGTCTTCCAGATCAACGAGGGCATCAACAACCAGGGCTACGGCCCGGCCGAGGAGCGGGCGGGCGCGCTGATGACGCGCTTCTCCGACGCGCCGGTCTATTATCCGCGCATGTTCAACATGATGGACATGGTCTTCAAGGCGATGGAGGAAGCGCAGTCGGAGGACCCCGGCGACTTCGTGCCGAAGCTCGAGGACATGAAGCATGCGAGCTTCGCCGCCGGCGACGAGGGCTTCATGCGCCGGGACGATCACCAGTTCTTCCAGCCGCTCTACATCTCGACGCTCGGCCCGCTCGATTCCGGCGAGAAGTTCGACGAGGAGCACACCGGCTGGGGCTGGAAGATGGCGGCCTCGGTGCCGACCGAATCGACGCTGCTTCCCTCGTCCTGCGAGATGAAGCGGCCCTGACGGCCTCGTGAGGAAGCGGCGCCTTCCGCGCCGCTTCCTCCCCCATGCAACTTGGGCGCCGCCATGACGGCGCCGGGAAGGCGGGACCGTGCTCGAGATCATCTTCGTTTCGACGCTGAACGGCGTCCTCTACGGCATGCTGCTGTTCCTGATGGCCAGCGGCCTCACCGTCATCTTCAGCATGATGGGCGTGCTCAACCTCGCCCATGCGAGCTTCTACATGCTGGGTGCGTTCTTCGGCTTCGAGATCAGCCGCCGGCTGGGCTTCTGGCCGGCGCTCGTCGTCGCGCCCGTCCTCGTCGGGCTGATCGGCATGGCCGTCGAACGCTACGGGCTGCGGCGCGTGCACAGGCACGGCCATGTCGCCGAGCTGCTCTTCACCTTCGGCCTCACCTTCGTCATCAAGGAGGTGGTGGAGATGGTGTGGGGCAAGCTGCCGGCCGACTACCGCGTGCCGCTTGCGCTCGACTTTTCCGCCTTCACGGTGTTCGCGAGCAGCTATCCCGCCTTCAAGCTGTTCGTGCTCCTGATCTCGGTGGCGATCTTCCTCGCCCTGCTGATGGTGGTGCGCTACACGCGCATTGGCCTGATCGTCCAGGCCGCGCTCAGCCATCCCGGCATGGTCGGCATGCTCGGCCACAACGTCGATCGCATCTTCATGCTGGTCTTCGGCGTGGGCGTCGGGCTCGCCGCCGTCGCCGGCGTCATCGCCGGCCCCATCCTCGTCACCCAGTCGAACATGGCGGGCCTGCTCGGGCCGATCCTGTTCGTGGTCGTGGTGGTCGGCGGCCTCGGCTCGCTCGGCGGCGCGCTGGTCGCCTCGCTGCTGATCGGCCTCGTGCAGACCTTCGCCGTCGCCTTCAACGTCTCGCTCGCCGATCTCTTCGGCAACACCGCGGTCGCCGCCGTGCTGTCGGTCTGGCTGAGCGACATCTGGCGGGTGACGGTGGCGCAGGTCGCGCCGATCCTGCCCTACCTGCTGCTTGTGCTGATCCTGATCTTCCGGCCGCGCGGCCTCATGGGAACGCGAGACACATGAACCACGCCCGCACCATCCCGCATCCCGCCGCAACGGCCGCCTCCCGCGCCGGCGCGCTGGCCCGATACGCGATCTGGATCGCGCTCGCGGCCACGCTGCTCCTGCTGCCCTACGTGTTCAGCTCGCGGCTGGCGCTCTCTACCATGAGCCTGATGGGAACGATGATCATCTTCGCCCTGTCCTACAACATGCTCCTGGGACAGACGGGGCTGCTGTCCTTCGGCCATGCCGTGTTCTTCGGCCTCGGCGGCTTCTTCACCGTGCACATGCTCAACATGGCGGGCGCCGGCGGCTGGCCCGTGCCGCTGCCGCTGTTCCCCGTCGTCGGCGCGCTGGGTGGCCTGTTCTTCGGCGTCCTCTTCGGCGCGGTCGCCACCAAAAGAGCCGGCACCGCCTTCGCCATGATCACGCTCGGCATCGGCGAGCTCGTCGTCTCCAGCGCGCTCATCCTGCGCCGCTTCTTCGGCGGCGAGGAGGGCATCACCACCGACCGCACCGAGGTGCTGCAACTGTTCGGCTACAGCTTCGGGCCGCAGCTTCAGGTCTACTACCTGATCGCGGCGTGGTGCCTCGTGTCGATCGCGGCGATGTACGCCATCACCCGCACGCCGTTCGGCCGCATCTGCAACGCGGTGCGCGACAACCCGCAGCGCACCGCCTTCATCGGCTACGACACCGGCACGGTGCGCTTCATCGCCTTCAGCCTCTCCGGCCTGTTCGCCGGCATCGCCGGCGGGCTGTCGGCGATCAATTTCGAGATCATCAACGCGGCGCAGATGGGCGCGGTCGAGTCCGGCGCGGTCATCCTGATGACCTATATCGGCGGCGTCGGCAACTTCGCCGGCCCGATCATCGGCGCGATCCTGGTGACGTGGCTTCAGCTCATGCTGAGCGACACGACCAAGGTCTGGCCGCTCTATGTCGGGCTGCTGTTCATCGGCATGGTCATGTTCGCGCCGGGCGGCATCGCCGGCCTCGTCGCCATGCAGGCGCCGCTGCTGGCGGCCCGCAGGCTGCACCGCGTGCTGCCCTTCTACCTGCTGGCGCTGGTGCCCGGGGTCGTGGCCGTGATCGGGCTGAGCGTGCTGATCGAGACCAGCCACCAGTTCAGCATCCGCGCCGCCTACGGCCCGCAGCTGACACTCTACTCCATCCCCTTCGACGTCACCTCGCCGCTGCCCTGGCTGGCGGGGCTGGCGCTGGCGGCGGCGGGAACGTGGCTCTTCCTGCGTGCGGCGCGGCTGGCCCGCAACGCCTATGACGAAGCCGTCGCCGAGGGGAGGGACCGATGAACGCGACCGCCTCCACCCCGGCCATCGAGCTCGCCGGGCTGCGCAAGAGCTTCGGCCCGATGGAGATCATCCGCGGCGTCGACCTCGTCGTCCGCGAGGGCGAGCGGCATGCCGTCATCGGCCCGAACGGCGCCGGCAAGTCGACGCTGTTCCATCTGATCAGCGGCCACTACCTGCCGAGCGCCGGCGCCATCCGCCTGCGCGGCGAGAGCATCGCCGGCCTGCCGCCGCAGCTCATCAACCGACGCGGCCTGTCGCGCAGCTTCCAGGTGACGAACATCTTCCCGCGGCTGAGCGTATGGGAGAACGTGCGCTGCGCCACGCTGTGGGCGCTCGGCCACAGATATTCGTTCTGGCGCGACGTCGACCGCCTCGACGACGTCAACCGGCGCACGGAGGAGATTCTGTCGGAGATTGACCTCATCGACCGCTGGCGCACGCCTGCCGGAGTGCTCACCTATGGCGAGCAGCGGGCGCTGGAGATCGGCCTCACCATCGCCGGCAACGCCGACGTGCTGCTGCTCGACGAGCCGACCGCCGGCATGAGCCACGCCGAGACCGAGCGCGTGGTGGCGCTCATCCGCAAGGTCAGCGAGAAGCGCACCCTGCTGATGATCGAGCACGACATGCGCGTCGTGTTCGACCTCGCCGACCGCATCTCGGTGCTCGTCTACGGCGAGGTTATCGCCTCCGACACGCCCGAGCGCATCAAGGCCAACGCCGCCGTGCAGCAGGCCTATCTCGGAACGGAGGCCGCCTGATGCTCAGGGTGCGCGATCTTCACGCCTATTACGGCAAGAGCCACATCCTGCAGGGCATCGACCTCGACGTCGGCGACAACGAGATCGTCAGCATCCTCGGGAGGAACGGCGTCGGCCGCTCGACCACGCTCAAGGCGATCATGGGCGACCCGCAGCCGCGTGGCGAGATCAGCTTCCGGGGCAAGCCCGTCGCCGGCCGCAAGCCGCACGAGATCGCCCATCTCGGCATCGGCTTCGTGCCCGAGGAGCGCGCCATCTTCCCGACGCTGACGGTGGAGCAGAACCTGCTCCTCGGCATCAAGAACGGGCAGAACGGCGGCCGTTGGAGCTTGGACGAGACGTGGCGGCTCTTCCCCCAGCTGAAGGAGCGCGCCAATGCGCCGGGCGGCGCGCTCTCCGGCGGCGAGCAGCAGATGCTGACCATCTGCCGCACGCTGATGGGCGACCCCGATCTCATCATGATCGACGAGCCGACCGAGGGGCTGGCGCCGCAGATGGTCGAGCGCATCGGCGAGCTGCTGCAGGAGATCGCCCGCCGCGGCATCTCCATCCTTCTGGTGGAGCAGCGGCTGGTGATAGCGCTGCGCATCTCGCACCGGGTCTATGTGATGGGGCACGGGCGCATCGTGTTCGAGGGCACGCCTGCCGACCTCCTCGCCAACGAGGGCGTCCGCCGCGAATGGCTTGAAGTGTGAGGCCGCCATGCTCGACCTGACGGACCGCGTTCTTCACGCGGCGGTCCGCTGGTTCAGGCGAGGCCGGCCGCGGGCGTGGCGTCAGGATTCGGGGAAGCCGCCCAGCTCGAGCAGCCGGTCGCGGTCCTCGATGTCGATGTTGATGTCGAACACGACACCGTCGGTGCGGTAGACGAGCTGCGCCAGGCAGATGACCTCCTTGCGCGCGTTCTGGAAGATGCGGCGCACGCGCACCACCGGGTCGTGGACCCGGATGCCGAGCTCCGCCGCCTCCTGCGGCATGGAGGAGACCACGCGGAAGGTCTGGCGCACATGCGCGAGCCCGATCTCCTTGGTGTCGTAGAGGAGGGTGCTGATGAGCTCGGTGGTCCACAGCCGTTCCGGGATCGCGCCGTAGGCGTCGCCGGCGATCAGATATTCGCCGACGATGAAGGGCGCGCCGGCGCGCGAGAAGATCCGCTTCATGTAGTGATAGGCTTCGAACGGCTCGCCCTCCTCGGGCGAGATGCGCAGTTCGCCCTCAGCGGGCCGCGAGGCGACGACGCGGAAGCTGAGGTCGCCGCCGCGCCGCGACGGCGAGCGGGTGAGGAGATAGGGCACCGCCACCGGCATGTCCGGCTTCGCCGTGACGAAGGTGCCGCGGCCGCGCTCGGCGCTGATCAGCCCCTCCCGCTCGAGCCCGGCCAGCGCATGGCGCACGGTCATCGGCGACACGCCGAAGGTCGCGACGAGGTCCTTGAGCGTCGGCAGCCTGTCGCCGACGCTCCAGATCCCGTCGGCGATCTGCCGGCGGATGATCGCGGCGAGCTGGACGTAGTAGGGCGTCCCGTCCTCCCGGAGCATCTGCTTCTGTTCGGCGGCATTGTGCAACGGCCGGCATCCCTCTCAGCTGCGTCGTGCCCTTTGGTTACTGCATCCCCGCAAGGGCGGACAATGGTCAAAAAATCGCCTCTGGCGGCCAAAAACGAAAAGAAAGCGTATTGGAACCATAGCATAATAGTGCGAAAGTGCTATAATTAAATCACAATCGAGGTGAAGCCGCCCCGATTGGGAGGAGACGAGGTTTCGGCGCGGCAGGGGCCGCGCCACGAACTCAGGCTGGGAGGCCGAGATGAGGAAGAGGATCGCTCAGACAGCAGCTTTGGTGGCATTGGCGCTCGGACTGGCTGGAAGCCCGGCCTGGGCGCAGGGAAGCGGAACGTTCAAGTATGCGGAGCAGGTGAAGCTCATCACCATGGACCCGCAGCAGCAGAGCGGCAGCGGCGTTCCCTATCTGCGGCCGGTCTACGAATCGCTGTTCGAGAAGGGGCTCGACGGCGAAGCCCTGCCCTTGCTCGCCACCGGCTACGAGGTCGACGGGCTCGACGTCACGATCACCCTGCGCGAGGGCGTCAGCTTCAGCAACGGCGAGGCCTTCAATGCCGAGGCGGCGGCGGCGAACATCAACCGCGGCGTCAGGCTCGGCATCATCGAGGGTCTCCAGACGGTGGAGAGCGCCGAGGCGGTCGACGAGTTCACCCTGCGCATCAGGCTGAAGGAGATCGATCCGGCGATCATCAACAGCCTGTGCTACACGGGCGGCATGATGATCGCGCCGGCGGCGATGGAGGACCCCGCCCTCGACCGCAACCCGGTCGGCACCGGGCCCTATGTCCACAGCAAGGAGCTGTCGCGCGAAGGCGAGGTGCAGGTCTACGTGCCGAACCCGACCTACTGGGACAAGGACAAGATCGGTCTCTCCCGCTACGAGGTGTGGGAGATTCCGGACGACACCGCCCGCCTGAACGCGCTGAAGACCGGCCAGATCGACGCCGGCAACTGGCTGTCCAACGCGCAGGCGGCGATCATCGACCGCTCCCCCGACCTGAGGCTGATCCGCCACAAGGGCGGCGGCCTGAACTATCACGTCGTCATCTCCGACCGCGAGGGCACCGTCGTCCCCGCCTTCGCCGATCCGCTGGTGCGCAAGGCGATGGCGCACGCCATCGACCGCGAGGCCTTCAACCAGGCGATCCAGTTCGGCCTCGCGGTGAAGTCGTTCCAGCCCTACGGCCAGGGCGACTGGGCCTACGACCCGGCGCTCGACGGCGTCTACGAATACGACCTCGACAAGGCCCGCGAGCTGATGGCCCAGTCGCAGTTCCCCGACGGCTTCGCCTTCGACATGCCGTCCATCCCGATCTACCAGTCGCGTCTGGAGGCGCTCGCCGGCTTCTTCCAGGAGATCGGCATCACGATGAATATCGTGCCGGTGGAGCCGGGCACGCTCGCCCGCCGCAGCCGCACGACCGACTTCCCCGCGACCAACCTCGTCTGGAACACGATCACCGATCCGAAGTTCGTGGCGCTGCGCTACATCTACGAGAACGCCGCCTACAACCCGTTCAAGGCCAAGCCGAGCGAGGAGCTGCTGGCGCTCGCCCGGGAAGGGCTGACCTCGGTCGAGACCGAGGTGCGCGCGCCGATCTACAGGAAGATGGCGGCGCAGCTCGCGGAGGAGGCGTTCCTGATCTTCGTGACCAATGCGCCGATCCTGTTCGGCGTCAGCGAGAAGACCGCGAACAATCCCACGGTGGTGTACCGCTACGGGGAAGATTCGATCAATCTTCGCGGCCTGCGCGCCAACGACTGAGCTCCGGGTGCCATGCTCAGGCTCGTCTTCCGCCGGCTCGTCGCGCTGGTGCCGCTGCTGTTCATCGTGTCGGTGCTGACGTTCTCGTTCACGTCGCTGCTGCCGAGCGACCCGGTCGACCTCATTCTGGGCGACACGGGCACGCAGGAGCAGCACGAGCGGCTGCGCGAACGGCTCGGCCTCAACGAGCCCGTCGTCGTCCGCTACGTCCGGTGGCTGGGCAAGGCGGTGCAGGGCGACCTCGGCACCTCCTTCTTCAACAGCGTGAACGTGACGGCGGCCGTGATGCAGCGGCTTCCCGTCACGCTGTCCCTGACGGCGGTCTCGGCCCTGATCGCGATCGTGGTCGGGGTCGCGGCGGGCGTCGCGGCGGCGCTGCGGCCCCGCTCCTGGGTCGACCGCTTCGCCACCCTCGGCGCCACCATCGGCCAGGCGATCCCGAACTTCTGGTTCGGGCTCATCCTGGTTGCGCTCTTCGCCGTCAACCTGCGCTGGTTTCCGGCCACCGGCTTCACGCCGGTGTCCGTCTCGCCGTGGGAATGGCTGCGCAGCGTCACCCTGCCGTCGATCGCGCTCGGCCTTTCCGCCAGCGCCGCGATCGCCCGTCAGGTCCGCTCGGCCATGGTCGGCGTGCTCCAGCAGGACTATATCCGCGCCGCACGCGCGCAGGGCCTGTCGGCGCGGCGCGTGATCTTCAGGCATGCGCTCACCAACGCCATGGTGCCGGTGGTGGCGGTGCTGTCCTTCCAGATCACCGTCCTCCTCGGCGGCGCGCTGATCGTCGAGCAGGTCTTCGCCATCAACGGGCTCGGCACGCTCGCCATCACCGCGGTGCGGCAGCAGGACATTCCGATGATCCAGGGTCTCGTGCTCGTCATGGTCGCGCTCGTCGTCATCGTGCAGCTCGCCACGGACGTCGTCTACGGCCTGCTCAACCCCAAGGCGCGGCCGTCGTGAGCGTCCGGCCCGCCGACAGCGCGCGAACCGCGCCGCGCCGCATCCGGTGGCGGCCGGGCGGCTCGTCCGTCGTCATTGCCGTCGCCGTGTCGGTGCTGGTGCTGCTCGCCGTGCTCGCCGTCTTCGCCGACTGGATCGCGCCCTACGATCCGCTGCGGCAGAACCTGATCGAGGCCATGCAGGGGCCGTCCGCCGCCCACTGGCTCGGCACCGACGATCTCGGCCGCGACGTGCTCTCCCGGCTGATCCACGGCTGCCGCATCGCCGTCATCGCCGCCGCCGAAGCCACGACCATCGCCATCGTGCTCGGCGTGCCGCTCGGCCTCTTCATCGGCTATCGCGGCGGCTGGTGGGACTGGGTCGTCATGCGCATGGTCGAGGCTATCGTCTCCATCCCGGGGATCATGGTGGCGATCGTCATCATCGCCATCCTCGGCACCGGCCTGCACCGGGCGATGATCGCGCTCGGCATCCTGTTCTCGACGTCGTTCCTGCGGCTGGCGCGCGGCGTGGTGCTGGCCGAGCGGGAGGAGGTCTATGTGCGGTCGGCCCGCGTCGTCGGCGCCTCCGACGGCCGCATCCTGCTCAGGCACATCTTCCCCAACATCGCGCCGCCGCTGATCGTGCAGATCACGCTGACCGTGGGCGCCGTGCTGCTCGCCGAAGCCGGGCTCAGCTTCGTCGGCCTCGGCGTGCAGCCGCCGCATGCGAGCTGGGGCACGATGCTCAACACCGCCGCGGCCTATATGGACCTGAACTGGTTCCTCGCCATTCCGCCGGGCCTCGCCATCATCGTCACCGTGCTGTCGGTCAACCTGCTCGGCGACGTGATCCGCGACTCCGTCGGCCGCGGCATCGCGGTCGAAGGGAAGCCGGAAACGCCTGCGGCGCGCTTCGAGACGCCGGCCGCTCCCGCCATCGCGGCCGACGATCCGGTGCGGCTCCGCACGGACGACGAGGTGCTGCGCGTCGAGGGCCTTGAGGTGACGGTGCGGGGCGGGGTTCCCGTCATCACCGACCTTTCCTTCGGCATCGCGAAGGGCGAGACGCTGGGGCTCGTCGGCGAATCCGGCAGCGGCAAGACGATGACCGGCCTTGCGATCCTCGGCCTGATGGCGACGGGCATCCGCATCACCCACGGCTCCATCAGGCTCAACGGCCGCGAGCTTCGCTCGCTTTCGCCGGGGCAGCTCGAGAAGGTGCGCGGCAACGAGGTGGCCATGGTGTTTCAGGACCCGACCACCAGCCTCAACCCCGCCTTCACCGTCGGCAGCCAGATTGCCGAGGTGCTGCGCACCAAGAAGGGCCTGTCGAAGAAGGAGGCGTGGGAGCGCGTCGTCGAGCTGATCCACCGCGTCGGCATTCCCCGGCCGGAGGAACGCGCCCGTGCCTATCCGCACGAGCTTTCGGGCGGCATGGCCCAGCGCATCGCCATCGCCCGCGCGCTCTCCTGCAACCCAGCGCTGCTGATCGCCGACGAGCCGACCACCGCGCTCGACGTGACCGTGCAGCAGGAGATCCTCGATCTCTTCCGCGACCTGCAGGACGAGTACGGCATGGCGATCCTCTTCGTCACCCACGACCTCGCGGTGGCGGCCGACATCTGCGACCGCATCAGCGTCATGTATGCCGGCGAGATGGTGGAGATGGCCGAGGTCGGCGCGCTGTTTTCGGACCCGCGCCATCCCTACACGCGCGGATTGCTCAGGGCGATGCCGCATGCGTCGGACCGCAACCCGCCGCTGCCGACCATTCGCGGCAACGTGCCCCGGCCGGGGTCGTGGCCGGCGGGATGCCGCTTCTCCAACCGCTGCGATTTCAGGATCGCGGCCTGCGACCGCCGCATCCCTCTCGTCGGCGCCGACCGGCTGGTGCGCTGCGTGCGCGCCGGCGAGCTCGAAAGGGAGACGGTGTCGTGAGCGACAAACCCCTCCTCGAGATCGCCGATCTTCAGGTCACCTACTGGGGCCGCTCCCTTCTCGGCCTCAAGGGCGAGCCCTTCCATGCGGTCAAGGGCGCCAGCCTGGCGATCCGCCCGGGCGAGACGCTGGGGCTCGTCGGCGAGTCCGGCTCCGGCAAGTCGTCGATCGCCAACACCGTGCTCGGCCTCGTTCCGGCCAGCGGCGGCTCGATCCGGTTCGGCGACGCCGAGCTGACGTCGATGAGGACGCGCTACCCGCCGGCGGTGCGCAACCAGATCCAGGCCGTGTTCCAGGACCCCTATTCCTCGCTCAACCCGTCGATGACGGTCGAGGACATCGTCACCGAGCCGCTTCGCGTCCACACCGGCATGAGCCGCAGCGAGCGGCATGCGCGTGCGGTCGAGCTCCTGCGGCTGGTGTCGCTGTCGGAGGAGCATCTTCGCCGCTATCCGCACCAGTTCTCCGGCGGCCAGCGGCAACGCATCGCCATCGCCTCGGCGCTGGCCCTCGAGCCGAAGCTGATCGTCCTCGACGAGCCGGTGAGCGCGCTCGACGTCTCCACCCAGAACCAGATCATCAACCTGCTCTACGAGCGGCGTGACGCGCTCGGCATCGCCTATCTGCTCATCGCCCACGATCTTGCGCTCGTCCACCACATCTCGGACCGGATCGCCGTCATGTATCTCGGCCACATCGTCGAGGAAGGCCCGGCCGACCGCGTCTACAAGGCGCCGGCCCACCCCTACACCAGGGCGCTCCTCGACGCCGTGCCGCTTCTCGACCCCGAGGCGCAGCGCCGGCGCCGCGCCGCCCGCAAGGCCGCGCCGGCGCAGG
>JACZJD010000436.1 GCA_014860725.1 Aquamicrobium sp. | reverse complement strand
GTCCTTCCTGTTCCTCTGCCTTCTGGTGGCCGCCGGCTTCCTCGGCAGCCGCGATCCCTTGTCCAACCCGCTGCCGCTGGTGGTCTGGGCCGTCTTCTGGGTCGGCCTGACCCTGGTTCAGGGCCTTCTCGGCGACGTCTGGCGCTGGATCAATCCGTGGCATGCGCCGTGGCGCGTGCTGGCCGCGCTCTCCGGCCGCCGCGTCGCGGCCCGCGAGCTGCCCGGCCGGCTCGGCTACTGGCCGGCGATCCTCCAGTTCTTCGCCTTCGTCTGGTTCGAGCTCGTCCATCCCGCGCCCGACGATCCGGCCGTGCTGGCGAGCGCCGTCACCGTCTACTTCGCCGTCAACCTCGCCGCCATGCTCGTCTTCGGGCACGAGGCATGGTCGCGCCAGGGCGAGTGCCTCTCGGCTTTCCTGCGCATGATGGCGCGGCTCGGCGTGGTCGAGGGCAGGGACGAGGGCGGCGAAGCGGGCCGGCGCAGGCTCGCGCTCTGCCTGCCGGGCGCGAAGCTCGTCAATGCGCCGGCGCTGAGCGTCGGCGGCGCGCTGTTCCTGCTTCTTGCCCTGTCCTCCGTCTCCTTCGACGGCCTGATGCGGACCTTCTTCTGGCTCGGCCTGATCGGCGTCAACCCGCTGGAGTTTCCCGGCCGCAGCGCCGTGATGGCAAGCTCCACCGTCGGGCTGGCGGCGGCCTTCGCGCTGCTCGCGGCCGCGTTCTTCGCCGCGGTGGCGCTGGGAGAAGGGCTCGTCGGCCGGCGGGGCGAGACGTTGCGGTCGGCCGGCGCGCTGGTGTGGTCGATCGTGCCGATCGCCACCGCCTATCACGTCGCGCACTACCTGCCGTCGCTGGTGATCGACGTCCAGTATGCGCTGGCCGCGCTCTCCGACCCGTTCGGCAGCGGCGCCGACCTCCTCGGCACCGCGCATCTCGACGTCCAGGCCGGTGCGCTGCTCGGGGCCGACCGCGCCTGGCTGGTGTGGAACCTCCAGGCCGGCGCCATCGTCGCCGGCCACCTGCTCGCGGTGCTCGTCGCCCATGTCGTGGCCGACCGGCTTCACGGCTCGGTTCAGGCGGCGGCGCGAAGCCAGCTTCCGCTCGCCGTGCTCATGGTCTTCTATACCGTGCTCGGCCTGTGGCTGCTCTCGGCGCCGTCGGCTGGCTAACCTTTTTCGCGCCGCAGCAAATGTCATGTTGCACGGCCGCCGGATTGATGGTTTACCTTGCGGCCGTTTCCATTCCGGCAGCGCGACCGCGGCCAGACGGCGGTGCGCAATCCGGCTCCAGCCGAGGGGGGTCCATCATGACCGACGCGCGCAATCCTTCCCGTCCTTCCGCCGCTTCCGTTTCGCGCCGCAATGCGCTGAAGGGCCTCGGCGCCGCGGCCGCGCTCGGCGCGGCTCCCGGCTTCGTCCGCTATACGCAGGCGCAGTCCTCCGCCCCGATCAGGATCGGCTTCCAGGCCCATCGCACCGGCATCGGCGCCGCCTATGGCCGCTGGTACGAGCGCACCACGGCGGCCGCGGTCAAGGCCATCAACGAGGCCGGCGGCATCAACGGCCGCCCGGTCGAGATCGTCACCGAGGACGACGGCACCGATCCGGCGCGCGGCGCCGAGGTGGTGGAGAAGTTCGCCCGCCAGCACCGCGTCGATCTCGTCTACGGCACGCTGTTCTCCCATGTCGTCACCGGCTCGGCCCCGGCGGCCGGCGAGCTGAAGATCCCCTATTACGTGGTCTCCGAGGGCTACCACGTCGCCTCCGGCAAGCTGAACCGCTGGGTCGTCCAGCCCGGCATCACCGACGTGCGCGCCCAGTGCCGCTCGGTCGCGCCGTGGATCTCGCAGAATGTCGGCAAGAAGATCACCATGATCTATCCCGACTACGCCTTCGGCCATGACCATCGCGACTTCTTCGGCCCGGCCGCGCAGGAGCAGGGCGCGGAGGTGATCGCGCGGATCGCGATCCCGCCGACGGAGACCTCCTTCACCCGCTACTTCCCGCAGATCCCGTCCGACACCGACGTGATCTACCACGTCATGGTCGGGCCGGCGGTGCTGACCTTCGTCAAGGAGCTCGGCGAGTTCTACGGCAACCGCGGGCCGAAGCTGTTCGGCTTCATCGATTCGCTCGAAGCCGTCGACATCAACAGCCCCGGCCTCGAATTCCTCGAGGGCAGCCATTTGTGGGAGGGCATGCCGCGCTACCTCCAGGCCGACGCCTCCGAGGCCGAGCGCGCCTATCGCGCCGCCGTCGGCCTCGACGACAACGGCGCGTCGGTCAGCGACGCCCGCGACATCTCGACCGCCGCCCACATGTTCGGCTGCTGGGAGACGCTCTACGTCATCAAGAAGTCGATGGAGGCCGCCGGCTATCGCGGCATCGAGGACCGCCAGAAGCTGGTCGAGGCCACCGAGGCGATCACCGAGCTGCCCGAGGGCCTCGAGCACCCGCAGGGGCCGAAGCGGTTCGACGGCCGCATCCATCAGGTATTCGGCATCCAGAACATCTCCGTGGTCGAGAACGGCCGCCTGAACGTCGTCCACAAGACCACGATCGAGGACGGCCTCTACGAGCCGGAAGCCGATTACACCGCGCAGCCGTTCTGA
>JACZJD010000063.1 GCA_014860725.1 Aquamicrobium sp. | reverse complement strand
CTTTACGAACTCCCTCGCAGCGCCGCCGCCATCATCTCGCGCACCCGGCGCTCCGCCTCGCGGGCGACCTGCTTGCGGTCCGCGCCGGGGCCGAAGGCGACCGGCTCGCCGAAATGCAGCTCGACGTCGATGCCGCCCTCGCGCAGCAGCTCGATCAGATGCGGCACCAGCGACTGGTCGCCGATCCACGACGCCCGGCTGCGGTAGCGGCGGCCCATCGGCATGCCGTGCAGCCGCGTGTAGACGATGGCCACCGGCTGCACGGTCGCGCCGCCCGCCTCGCCCAGCGCCATCTGCGCGGCGGCGAACAGGGTCGACTTGAACGGCAGCGGCGCGTTGCCGTCCGAGGTCGTGCCCTCGGGGAACAGCACCATCGGCTCGCCGTTCGCCAGCCGCGCCGCAATGGCGCCGGCCTGCTCGCCGGCGTTGCGCGGCCGGGTGCGGTCGATGAACACGGTGCGCTGCAGCTTCGCCAGCCGGCCGAACAGCGGCCAGCCCGCCACCTCGGCCTTGGCGATGAAATGCACGTCGGCGGTGGCGCCGAGCGCCATGATGTCGGTCCACGAGACATGGTTGGCGGCGATCAGCAGCGGCCGGCCCTCGGCCGGCCTGCCGTGGACATGGACGCGCAGCCCGAGCAGGCGCACGACGAGGCGGTGCCACAGGCGCGGCGCGCGGCGCTCGTCCAGCATGCCGGTGCGCAGCGCCAGCGCCTGCCACAGCATCAGCGGCGGCGTGGCCGCGGCGAACACCGACAAGGCAACCACCGTCCGCACGGTCCCGATCATGTCGCGCGCCCGTTCTCCCCGCCTTGCCCCGTTTCCCGGCTATCGAAGATCGCGGCGCATGACAAGCGCGGCCGACTTCGCCTCGCCGGGCCGGTCGTAATAGGCCGGCCGGCGGGCGACCTCCTCGAAGCCCAGCCTGCGGTAGAGCGCGATCGCCGGCTGGTTGGTCTCGTCGACCTCGAGGAACAGCGCCTCCGCGCGCTCGCCGTGGAGATGACGCAGCACCGCCTCCATCAGCTCGCGGCCGAGCCCGTGCCGGCGCCAGGCGCGCGCCACCGCCAGCGTCAGGATCTCGCCCTCGCCGGCCGGCTTCGTGCTGGCGCGGCTGGCCGCCGGCGGCTCCGCGCGATGTCCCACCCGCCACGCGCCGAAGCCGAACACCGGCTGCTGCGACAGGAGCGTCTCGAACTCGCCGCCCGACCACGGGCGCACGAAATCCTCGCGATGGATCGCCGGCAGGAGCCGCGCATCGTCCTCTGTCAGCCGCTCGACGGCGAACTCGGTGGCGCGGGAGAAGAACGGGATTTTCATGCGCCGGCCTTCCGCGGCAGGGCGAAGGCATCCTGCGGCCTGGCGTCGGCCTCGCGCAGATAGAGCGGCTTCGGCCGCCCGATCGCGACGCCGCTTGCCAGCCGTTCCGCACCGATCCGCGCATAGGTCGCGATGTCGGCGGTCTTTCCCGTTGCGAGCACGGCATCCTCCCCGGCCTTGTCTATGACGTCTTCCGCGGCCGCGACATCGAGCGCAACGGGGCTGAAGGTCGCTTCGCCGGCAGCCGAAAAGCCGGCTAAATATACCTGTCCGCGCCCCGCCTCGATCCGCGCCACCACCGGCCTTCCGGGGCTGGCGTCGCGGGCCTCGCGCGCCAGCGCCTCCAGCGTCGAGACGCCGACGGCGGG
>JACZJD010000435.1 GCA_014860725.1 Aquamicrobium sp. | reverse complement strand
GCTGGCAGAAGCGGCTGGCGCGCTCCTTCGGCTCCGCGACCCAGCTCGCCGCCGCGCTCGACCACCTCGCCAACCCGGCTCCGCGCAGCGCCAACGGCACGGCGCTCGCCGGGCTGATCGCCGAGGGCGACCGCGACGGGCTGGCCGGTCACGTCGCCAGCCTGATGGCGGAAGCCGGGCTTCCGGCCTCGGCCGGGCGCAGCCCGCAGGAGATCGCGCAGCGGCTGATCGAGAAGGCGGAGCTGAAAAGCGTGCGGCTGTCGCAGGAGGCGTTCGACGCGCTGACGCGCTTCCTCGTCATCCGCGCGCCGCTGGAAGAGGCGGCGGCGGCGCTTTCGGCCTTCGCCGACGACACCGGCCTGACGCTCGGCACCGCACTCGACCTGTTCTCGGCCCGCGCCGAGGCGATCGCCGCCCACGGCCTGCCCGAAGGCGCGATCCTCTACGATGCCGGCTTCGGCCGGCCGCTCGACTACTATACCGGCCTCGTCTTCGAGATCACCACCGGCGGCTCGTTGCCGCTGGTGGGCGGCGGCCGCTACGACCGGCTCCTGACCATGCTCGGGGCGAAGGCGCCGATACCGGGCGTCGGCTTCTCGGTCTGGCTCGACCGCATCGCCGCGATAAGAGAGCCGGCATCGGGGGGGCAGGCATGACCGTCACGCTGGCGCTTCCCTCCAAGGGCAGGCTGAAGGAAGAGGCCATGGCCGTGCTGGCGCGCGCCGGCCTGCCCGTGGTGACGCCGCAGGACGAGCGGCGCTACCGCGCCCATATCGAGGGCCGCGACGACATCGAGGTCGCGTTCCTCTCGGCCTCGGAAATCTCGCGCGAGCTCGGACAGGGCACGGTCGATCTCGGCGTCACCGGCGAGGACCTGATCCGCGAGACCATCCCCGACTGGGAGGCGCGGGTGAGGATCGGCGCGCGGCTCGGCTTCGGCCGCGCCGACGTGGTGGTGGCGGTGCCGGAAGCCTGGCTCGACGTCGACACCATGGCCGACCTCGACGACGTCGCGGCCGATTTCCGCCAGCGCCACGGGCGGCGTCTCAGGATCGCCACCAAATACTGGCGGCTGACGCAGCAGTTCTTCTCGGCCCAGCACGGCATCCAGGTCTACCGCATCGTCGAGAGCCTCGGCGCGACCGAGGGCGCGCCGGCCGCCGGCTCCGCCGACGTCATCGTCGACATCACCACCACCGGCTCGACGCTGCGCGCCAACCACCTCAAGGTGCTGGACGACGGCGTCATCCTGCGCTCGCAGGCCTGCCTCGGCGTGTCGCTGAAGGCGCGCGACCCGGCCGACGAGGCGACGCTCGCGTCCGTCCTCGGGGCCGTCAACGGCGGCTGAAACGAAAAAGGCCCGGATCGCTCCGGGCCTTTCTTTCTCTATCTTGCAGGCCGGTTCAGCCGCGCCTGGCGTCGACCGACAGGGCGCCGGGGCCGGAAGCCGACAGGACGAGGAAACCGCCGGCGACGGCGATGTTCTTCCAGAAGACCGTGGCTTCCTCGGGCGCGGAATGGCCGATGAAGGCGGTGGCGACGCAGAAGGCCGCGAAGGCATAGGACACCCAGCGCGTCTGGAAGCCGACCACGATGGCGATGCCGCCCAGGACCTTGAGCGCGATCACCAGCCAGGTGACGAGCAGCGGCGCGGGCATGCCGATCGAGCCCATGAAGCCGGCGAAACCGCCCGGCGCGAACAGCATCGGCACGCCGGAAATGAGGAACATGAGGGCAAGGAGGAAACGCCCCACCAGGAGAACGACATCGTTGGTCATAATCAGCCTTTCAAACCGGATATCGGGGCATTCATACTAGGCTTGTGCGTTGCAGCAAATCACCTTGTCGCGAACTCTGCGTTCACTAAACGAGTCGGAATGCGTGAGGGCGTTCACGTTTCACGCACGATCAGCCCGGCTTGGTCATCGCCTCCGGCCGCACGATGGCGTCGTATTCGGCCTCCGTCACCAGCCCGGTCTTCAGCGCCTCCTCGCGCAGCGTGGTGCCGTTCCTGTGCGCGGTCTTGGCGATCTTGGCGGCGTTGTCGTAGCCGATCTTCGGCGCCAGCGCCGTCACCAGCATCAGCGAGCGCTCGACGCCGGCGCGGATGTTGTCCTCGCGCGGCTCGATGCCGACGACGCAGTTGTCGGTGAAGGAGACCGCCGCATCGGCGATCAGACGCACCGACTGCAGGAAGTTGTAGGCCATGACCGGGTTGAACACGTTCAGCTCGAAATGGCCCTGGCTGCCGGCGAAGGTGAGAGCGGCGTGGTTGCCGAACACCTGCACGCAGACCTGCGTCAGCGCCTCGCACTGGGTCGGGTTGACCTTGCCCGGCATGATCGAGGAGCCGGGCTCGTTCTCCGGCAGGGCGAGCTCGCCGAGGCCGGCGCGCGGGCCGGAGCCCAAAAAGCGGATGTCGTTGGCGATCTTGAACAGCGAGGCCGCGACCGTGTTGATGGCGCCGTGGCTGAACACCATGGCGTCGTGGGCGGCGAGCGCCTCGAACTTGTTGGGCGCGGTGGTGAAGGCGAGGCCGGTGATCGACGCGATCTTCTGCGCCACCTTCTCGGCGAAGCCGATGGGCGCGTTGAGGCCGGTGCCCACGGCGGTGCCGCCCTGGGCGAGCTGCATCAGCGCCGGCAGCGTCATCTCGATGCGCTCGATGCCGTTCTTCACCTGCTGGGCGTAGCCGGAGAACTCCTGGCCGAGGGTGAGCGGCGTGGCGTCCTGGGTGTGGGTGCGGCCGATCTTGATGATGTGGTCCCAGGCCCCCGCCTTCTCGTCGAGCGCGGCGTGGAGCTTCCTGAGCGCCGGCAGCAGGCGGTTGACGATCTCCTCGGCGCCGGCGACGTGCATGGCCGTCGGATAGGTGTCGTTGGACGACTGGCTCATGTTGACGTGGTCGTTGGGGTGGACCGGCTTCTTCGACCCCATCTCGCCGCCCAGCATCTCGATGGCGCGGTTGGAGATGACCTCGTTGGCGTTCATGTTCGACTGGGTGCCGGAGCCGGTCTGCCAGACGACGAGCGGGAAGTGCTCGTCGAGCCTGCCGTCGATCACCTCCTGCGCGGCCTTGACGATGGCCTCGCCGATCTTCGGGTCGAGGCGGCCGAGCTCCATGTTGGCTTCCGCGGCGGCCCGCTTGACGATGCCGAGCGCGCGCACGATAGGCAGCGGCTGCTTTTCCCAGCCGATCCTGAAGTTGCCGCGCGAGCGTTCCGCCTGCGCGCCCCAGTAGCGGTCGGCCGCCACCTCGATCGGGCCGAATGTGTCTGTCTCGGTGCGGGTCTTCGTCATCTCGATCTCCCTGTCGTGGCGTTCCGGCTTGCCGGCCGTGGCGTTCCATCCGGCCGGCTGGCGCAGTCGCGATTGCATATGCCCCGCTCAGACGGACTGCACAAGCCACAGCAGCGCCGCATAGCGCGCGGTCTTGGCGATTCCCACCACGATCAGGAAAAGAAGGAACGGCGTGCGCAGGAAACCGGCGACGACGGTCAACGGATCGCCGACGACCGGCGCCCAGGACAGAAGGAGCGACGGCCAGCCATAGCGGGAATACCAGCCCGAGGCGCGCGCGATCTCGGCGGGCGAGACGGGAAACCAGCGCCGGCCGGCATAGCCGGAAGCGAACCGTCCCAGCGCCCAGTTGACGCAGGAGCCGGCGAGGTTGGCGGCGCTGGCGACGGCCAGGAGCAGCCATGCCGGCGCGGCCCCGGCGGCATGGAGGGCGACGAACGCCGCCTCCGACGTGCCGGGCAGCAGGGTCGCGGAGGTGAAGGCCGACAGGGCAAGGGCGAGGAGCGGCCAGGTCTCGGGCACGTTCGATTGCGGCTCCGCACGGGAGGAAGGGCTGCCCGCCTAGTGCCGACAAAAAGGGAGCGGCGCAAGGCCGCTCCTTCAAGAGAGGATTGCCGGAGGCTGCCTTACAGCGCCTTCTTCACCTTTTCCTTGGCGTCGCCGTAGCTCTTCTGGACCTTGCCGGCCACTTTCTCGGCCTTGCCTTCCACCTCGGTCTTCTTCGAGCCGGTGGCCTTGCCGACGGCTTCCTTCACGGCGCCCTTGGCCTGCTTGGCCACGCCCTTGACCTGATCCTTGTTGACCATCTTCTTCCTCGATTGCTTTCCAACGCCGCGCGCTTGCGGCCTTGGAAAACGGGCGGGGGCGGCTTTGGTTGCGCTCCTTCGTCCGCCGGCAAAAAGAAAGGCCC
>JACZJD010000434.1 GCA_014860725.1 Aquamicrobium sp. | reverse complement strand
CATCTCGTGGCAGATCACGCCGCGCGTGCTGACCGAGGCGCTGGCTGCCGGCGGCGGCGAAGCAAAGCGCGCCTTCGACGCGATGATGGACATGCAGAAGATCGACGTCGCCGCGATCGAGGCCGCCCGGCGCGGCTGACGCCCGGGTCGACCGAAGCGGATATTGCCTGTCCGGGCCGGTCATGCTGAGATTTGCGCATGGCCGACCCGGCGATCGCTCTCCTCGGATATCGATTCAGCGTCTACACGCGGATCGTCAAGCTCGTGCTCGCCGAGAAGGGCCTCCGCTACGGCTATACCGAGATCGACCCTTTCCTGCCGGAGCCGCCTTGCGGGTATGAGGATCTTCACCCGTTCGGCCGGGTTCCCGTCCTGGTCCACGACGGATTTACCCTCTACGAGACCGCCGCGATCGCAAGGTATCTCGACAAGCGCTTCCCGGACCCGGCCCTGACGCCCGACACGCCCGAAGCCGTCGCGCGGATGCAGCAGGTCATCGGCATCGTGGATTCGTACGGCTATCGCGCTCTGGTGCGGCAGGTGTTCTCGCACCTCGTGTTCCGTCCGCTCCAAGGGGCTGCGTCTTCCGCCGACGAGGTCGCGCAGGGATTGCGGGAAAGCCGTCGGGTCCTCCGGGCTCTGGAGACGATCGCGCGCGAAGGGCTGGTGCTCGACGGCGAAACCCCGAGCCTGGCGGACTTTCACCTCGCTCCCATGATCGACTATTTTATCCGCCCGCAGGAAGGCGCGGCGATCCTGCAGGATCATCCGGCTATGGCCGCGTGGTGGGACAGGGTCTCGATCCGGCCGTCCGTGCAGGAGACCCGCCCCGACCTGTCGCAGGTGCCGGGCGGCTGACCGTCCGCGTCGTTCGCCATCCCATCGTTGGCGACGGTTCTCCCGTCGCCGCGCAATCGCCGGATTCGCCGCTGAAAGATCGGCTGCCGCGGAGGTTGCCGATGAACGTCGCCCGTCTTGCCCTTCTTCTCGTTCTCCTGCCCGCCCCCGTGCTCGCGCAGGAGCGGGGCGGCGCCGCCGAGGAGGCGATCCGCGCCACGATCGCGCTGTGGTACGAGGAACTGGCGAAGAAGGAGGAGGGATATATCGAGCGTGCGGTCGGGCGGCCCTTCTTCGAGGCCTCGCCGTACTACTACCACGTCAACAACGGCTCGGCCGCGCTCGGCCCGCGCGTCTACACGTCGCTCGCCGCGACCGCGCTGAAGTTCGCCTACGACATCGAGACCATGCGCATCGACCCGAATTTCGCCCGCGTCGGCGTGTGGGAGCGCGGCTATTCCTATGCCTACGCCGTCCAGAAGACCACCGAGCGCGCCGCCGCCACCGATTTCATCCTCGAACGGCAGGAGCAGGACGGCCGCTGGCTGATCGTCGCCTACCGCACCGGCTTCTACGGCATCCCGCCCGGAAAGAAGACCGATCCCATGCCCGACCTGCGCGACCTCTTCTACGCCACGGTCGGCAAGGACCGCGACCCCGAGGCCGACGCGGCGGCGGCCGGCAGGTTCTAGGCGTCGCGGCTTCGAGGAGGGGGTGCCGGCCGGTCTCGTCCGGGCGGCGGCGCAGGCTGGATCGCCCGCCGGAATTGCACTAACACTTGGCCGTGTGCGGCGCTCCCGGCGGGAGCCTCGCCGGCACGGGCGCGGAGAGGCCATTGCGCGGTTTCGATTTCAGTTCCTGGGAAAGCGTGCTCCTGACGCTGATCGGCCTGGCGCTGTTCACGCTGATCAGCATGGGCATCCGCCTGCTGATGATGTTCACCATCCAGCAGCGCCGCGAGCGCATGAACCGCCAGATCAACGAGCGCCTGCGCACGCTGATCGCCGCCTACAAGACGCTGGGCGGCTCGTTCACCGGCGATCTCGCGGTCGATCCCAGGCATCTGCGCGACCTGCGCGAGGCGGGCCTTGCGGACGAGGGCGCCGAGGGGGCGGACGCGTCGCCGGACAGCGCCGGCGGGTCTGACCGGCGACGGCGCATCCGCGACGCCGTCGAGGCCGCGCTTTCCGACATCATCCTCCTCGGCACCGAGGAGCAGGTCCGCCTGGCCGAGCGCGCCGTGCGCGAGCTGGTCGCCGGGCATCCGGTTCACGTGCACGAGCTGGTGGTGTCGCTGCGCGGCTTCATCCGCGAGGCGCTCGATCTTGCGCCGATCCCAGCCGATCTCGCGATTCCGATGCAGGGGCCGACGCGTCCCTCGGGCTCCGGCGGGCGCGGCAGGAGCGAGCGCGGCGGCGGCTCC
>JACZJD010000433.1 GCA_014860725.1 Aquamicrobium sp. | reverse complement strand
GTCCCGGCCGATGCCGGCCAGAACCTCCTCGAACAGGCCGGGCGCGCGGCCGAGCACGCGCAGCACGTCGAGCGCCATGACGTTGCCCGAGCCTTCCCAGATCGCATTCACCGGGGCCTCGCGGTAGTGGCGGGCGAGGTTGCCGTCCTCGATGTAGCCGTTGCCGCCCAGGCACTCCATCGCCTCGTAGACCAGCGGCGGCGTGATCTTGCACACCCAGTATTTGACGACCGGCGTCATGGCGCGGGCGAAGGCGGCCTCGGCCGGGTCGGCGGCCGCCTCGTCGAAGGAACGGGCGAGACGCATCGACAGCGCGGTCGCGGCCGCGACGTCCAGCGCCATGTCGGCCAGCACGCGCTGCATCAGCGGCTGGTCGGCGAGCACCGCGCCGAACACCCGGCGATGCCGCGTGTGGTGGACGGCCTCGGCCAGCGCGGCGCGCATGATGCTGGCGCTCGCGACCGCGCAGTCGAGGCGAGTCAGCGTCACCATGTCCATGATGGTCCGGATGCCCTTGCCCGGCTCGCCGACCATCTCGGCCAGCGTGCCGTCGAACTCGACCTCGGACGAGGCGTTGGAGCGGTTGCCGAGCTTGTCCTTCAGGCGCTGGAAGCGCAGGCCGTTGTCGCCGCCGTCCTCGCGCAGCCGCGGCACGAGGAAGCAGGAAAGCCCCTCCTCCGCCTGCGCCAGCATCAGGAAGGCGTCCGACATCGGCGCGGACATGAACCATTTGTGGCCGGTGAGGACGTGGAAGCGGTTGCCGCCGCGGCGGGCGCGGGTGGTGTTGGCGCGAACGTCGGTGCCGCCCTGCTTCTCGGTCATGCCCATGCCGAGCGTCAGGCCCGTCTTCTGCGCCATCGGCTTGTGCGCGTGGTCGTATTTGCGCGTCATGATGCGCGGCGCCCACTCGCGGAAGATCGGAGGCGAGGCCATCAGCGCGGCGAGCGAGGCATTGGTCATGGTGATGGGGCACAGATGCCCGCATTCGAGCTGGGCCGTCATGTAGAAGCGCGCAGCGCGCACCTGATGGCGGCGGCCGGCCTCGGCCGGCGTGTTCTCCCACGGCGAGGCGTGCAGGCCCATCGCCACCGAGCGGCGCATCAGCGCGTGATAGGCGGGATGGAACTCGACGAGGTCGATCCGGTGGCCCTGGCGGTCGTGGGTCCTGAGCTTCGGCGTCTCGGTGTTGGCGAGGCGGGCCAGCTCCTGCGCCTCGGAGGAGCGGACGTAGCGGCCGACCTGCTCCAGATCGCGGCGCACGGCCTCCGGCCAGCGCTCGGCGAACTGCACGAGAAGCGGATCCCCGCGCCAGGCGCTCGACCCCGTGAACGGCGGGCTCTGGTTCAATACCTCGTGTGTCACGTGCTGGCCTCCCCAAGGGCGGACGATTCAGGAGCGTGGCCACTGTTACAGGCAAAATGCCGCACAGTGTGAGGAAATTCAGGGCGCACGGATTCCGCGCGAGGAAATTCCGGTGGATGCGCACATGCGGCCTTGCCCGCGGGCCGGCGCATGCCTATAGCACGGCTTTACCATGACAGCGCGCGCGCCCTACCCGCTCTTCCCGCACCGACACCTTCTCGGCATCAACGGCCTTTCCCCGCTCGACATCGAGCTTCTGCTCGACCGCGCCGACGACGCGGTGGCGCTGTCGCGCCAGAAGGAGAAGAAATCCTCGGCCTTGCGGGGGCGCACGCAGATCAACCTGTTCTACGAGGCATCGACCCGCACGCAATCCTCGTTCGAGCTGGCCGGAAAGCGCCTCGGCGCCGACGTGATGAACATGTCGGTCGCCTCCTCCTCGGTCAAGAAGGGCGAGACGCTGATCGACACGGCGATGACGCTGAACGCCATGCGGCCGGACATCCTCGTCATCCGCCACTCCTCGGCGGGGGCGGCAGCGCTTCTGGCGCAGAAGGTCGGCTGCTCGGTGGTCAATGCCGGCGACGGCGCGCACGAGCACCCGACGCAGGCGCTGCTCGACGCGCTCACCATCCGTCGCGCGCGCGGCCGCATCGCGGGCCTCACCGTCGCGATCTGCGGCGACGTCGCCCATTCGCGCGTCGCGCGCTCCAACGTCATCCTGCTCAACGCGCTCGGCGCGCGGGTGCGGGTCGTCGCGCCCTCGACGCTGCTGCCGGCCGGCATCGCGCAGATGGGCGTCGACGTCTTCAACGTCATGAAGGACGGGCTCGCCGGGGCCGACGTGGTGATGATGCTGCGCCTGCAGCGCGAGCGGATGGCGGGGGCCTACGTGCCCTCGGTGCGCGAATATTTTCGCTACTGGGGCCTCGACGCCGAGAAGCTCAAGGCCGCCAAGGAGGACGCGCTCGTCATGCATCCCGGCCCGATGAACCGCGGCGTCGAGATCGCCTCGGCCATCGCCGACGGGCCGCAGAGCGTCATCCAGGAGCAGGTCGAGATGGGCGTCGCCGTGCGCATGGCGGTGATGGAAGCGCTGCTCGACCCGCGCCGCAACGCCGACGAGGGAGGCGCGGCATGAGCGTCACGGTCTTCCGCAACGCCCGCATCGTCGATCCCTCGCGCGGGCTGGACGAGACCGGCAGCGTGATCGTCGAGGGAAGCACGATCAAGGCCGCAGGCGCGTCAGCACAGAATCAGGGCACGCCCGGGGGCGCAACCGTCGTCGACTGCGCCGGCAAGGTGGTGATGCCGGGGCTGGTCGATGCGCGCGTGCATGTCGGCGAGCCGGGTGCGGAGCACCGCGAGACGATTGCCTCGGCCAGCGCCGCCGCGGCGGCGGGCGGCGTCACCTCGATC
>JACZJD010000432.1 GCA_014860725.1 Aquamicrobium sp. | reverse complement strand
CGTCCACCGGCGGCGTCGAGGCGCTGCTGACGGTGCTGTCGGCCTTTCCGGCCAACTGCCCGCCGACGGTCATCACCCAGCACATGCCCGGCACCTTCACCAGGAGCTTCGCCGAGCGGCTGAACCGCACCTGCGCGGCGCGGGTCGGCGAGGCCTATGAGGGCGCGCCGCTCGAGGTCGGCCAGATCTGGCTCGCGCCGGGCGGCGAAAGCCACCTCCAGGTCGCGGGCAACGCGCATCTGCGCTGCCGGCTCGTGGCCGAGCCGCCGGTCAACGGCCACCGCCCCTCGGTCGACGTGCTGTTCGAGTCCGTCGCCAAGGCGGCCGGCGCGGCCGCGGTCGGCGTCATCCTGACCGGGATGGGCCGCGACGGGGCGCGCGGGCTCCTCGCCATGCGCAAGGCCGGCGCCTCGACCATCGGCCAGAACGAATCGACCTCCGTCGTCTACGGCATGCCCAAGGTCGCGCACGAGATCGGCGCGGTGGAGCGCCAGCTGCCGCTCGAGCGCATCGGCGCCGAGATCGTCAACCAGTGCAACCTGACGCGGGAGACCGTGTGATGCGGGTCCACGTCGTCCAGGGCGAGCAATACATCTCCGACCATCCGGACGCGGTCCTGACCACGATCCTGGGAAGCTGCGTCGCCGCCTGCATCCGCGATCCGATCGCCGGCGTCGGCGGCATGAACCATTTCCTGCTGCCCGGCGGCCACTCGCAGGCCGTGGACAGGGAGGCCCAGCGCTACGGCGTCCACGCCATGGAGCTTCTGGTCAACGCGCTGCTCAACAGCGGCGCGCGGCGCGACCGGCTGGAGGCGAAGCTGTTCGGCGGCGCGCGGCTGATCGACGGGCTGACCGACATCGGCCACCAGAACGCGGATTTCGCGGTCCGGTTCCTCGCCGCCGAGGGCATCCGCCACATCGGCGGCAGCCTGCGCGGCGAGCACGGCCGCAAGGTGCAGTTCTGGCCGGTCTCGGGCCGGGCGCGGCAGTCGCTGATGGAGCGCGAATGCGCCCAGGTGTTCGACGTCGAGAAGCGCATCCGCCCCGTCGTCGCCCCGGTCGAGACGGGCACGGTCGAGCTGTTCTGACGGCAGGACGGCCTCAGATCGCCGCGTCGTCGATCAGCGGCGTCGGCTTGGCCAGGCGCTCCAGCGCGGCGATGTCCTTGAGGCGGATGCGGGCGCCGTCGACCTCGACCCCGTAGGGCTTCAGCGTGTTGAAGGCGCGCGACAGGTTCTCCGGCGTCATGCCGAGCAGCGAGGCGAGCGTGCGCTTGTCGTAGGGCAGCTCGATGCGGCCCGAGCCGTGCTGCTCGCTGTCGAGCACCAGCAGGCTGTTGGCCAGCCGCTCGACGGCGGTGCGCAGCTTCAGGTCCTTCTGCTGCTTGACCACCTCGCGGTAGCACCCGGCCAGCTCCTCGACGATGGCGCGGGCGAAGGCGCCGTCGTTCTGGAACGCCTCCCTGACGTTCTCGGACGGGATGAGCAGCAGCTTGGAGCGCTGGTTGGTGCGGCCGCTCTTGAGGTAGACGGCGTCCTTGAGCACTGCGGCGAGGATGAAGGTGCCGAGCGGGCGCACCATCTCCAGCACGGTCTCGTGGCCGTTCCAGCTCGCATAGAGCTCGACGCAGCCGTCGATCACGACATAGAGGAAGTCCGCCGGCTCGCCTTCCTTGATCAGCTCGAGCTGGGCCGGGAAAATCTGCAGATAGGCGGCCTGCATGAGCTGCTCGAAGTTCGCTTCGGCCATGCTTTCGAAGAGCGGCAGCGCCCTGACTTCCGGCAGATCGGTCGATCTCATTCGGCCCCTGCTTGATTGCCATCAAGCTCGGGCTTGATGGATTTGTCGTCGTTTCGGGTCCTCCGCACGCCTTCCTCCCGAAGTCGCATTCGCTGCTGCTTGCGGAATTCCCCAGCCGCCCTTGTTTCTCACTTCGGGCCAGATTCCATTGATCCATATCAAGCGAAACCCGTTCCGGCGGGGAAACCCTCGCGTGCGACAGGCCTTGGAAGGCCGCATCGAAAGCGCCGCACGCAGGGGGCTGCACATGCAATCGCTTCAGGACGTCACGCCCGCACAACAGAACAGAATGCTCGGCATGAGCACGCTCGCCTTCACGGTGTGCTTCGCCGTGTGGACCATCTTTTCCATCATCGGCATCGCCATCAAGGACGAGCTCGGCCTCTCGGACACGCAGTTCGGCCTGCTCGTCGGCACGCCGATCCTCAGCGGCTCGCTGTCGCGCATCTTCCTCGGCATCTGGACCGACCAGTATGGCGGCCGCGTCGTCTACGTCGCGACCATGCTGGCGGCGGCGGTCGCCACCTTCCTTCTGTCCTACGCCACCACCTACGAGACGATGCTCGTCGCCGCGCTCGGCGTCGGGATGGCGGGCGGCTCCTTCGCCGTCGGCGTCGCCTACGTCTCGAAGTGGTATCCCAAGGAGCGGCAGGGCACGGCGCTCGGCATCTTCGGCGTCGGCAATGTCGGCGCGGCCGTCACCAAGTTCATCGCGCCCTTCGTCATGGTGGCCTTCGGCTGGACGGCGGTGGCGCAGGTCTGGGCCGTGGTCCTCGTGCTCATGGCCGCGGTGTTCTGGTTGACCACCGACGACGACCCCGACCTGCGGGAGCGCCGCGCCGCCGGCCGCAAGCCCGAAAGCACCCTCGTCAAGCTCCAGCCGCTGCGCAACCTTCAGGTCTGGCGCTTCGCGCTCTACTACTTCTTCGTCTTCGGCGCCTTCGTGGCGCTGGCGCTGTGGCTGCCGCGCTATCTCGTCGGCGTCTACGAGCTCGACATCAAGACCGCCGGCATGATCGCCGCCTTCTACTCGATCCCGGCCTCGATCTTCCGCGCCTATGGCGGGCATCTCTCCGACCGCTACGGCGCGCGCACCATCATGTACTGGACCTTCGGCGTGTCGCTGGTGCTGACCTTCATGCTGTCCTATCCGGACACCGACTACGTCATCCACGGCACCCACGGCCCGATCACCTTCTCGACCTCGATGGGCCTCGTGCCCTTCATCGTGGCGATCTTCGTGCTCGGCTTCTTCATGAGCCTCGGCAAGGCCGCCGTCTACAAGCACATCCCGGTCTACTATCCCGAGCATGTCGGCGCGGTCGGCGGCCTCGTCGGCATGATCGGCGGCCTCGGCGGCTTCGTCCTGCCGATCGTGTTCGGCGCGATGCTGGACCTGACCGGCATCTGGACGAGCTGCTTCGTGCTGCTCTTCGCCGTCGTCGCGGTCTCGACGCTGTGGATGCACGCCTCGATCCGCGAGATGGAGCGCAAGGCGCTTTCCGCCGCGCGCGGCGAGCTGCCGGAGCTGCCCGAGATGCAGCCCGTCCACGGCGCGGCGCAGAAGGGCGCGCTGTCCGGGAAGGTGCTCGACGACTGGCGGCCGGAGGACCCGGTGTTCTGGGAGAGCGACGGCCGGCGCATCGCCAGCCGCAACCTGTGGATCTCGGTGCCGGCGCTGCTGCTCGCCTTCGCGGTGTGGATGGTGTGGAGCGTGGTGGTGGCCAAGCTGCCGCTGATCGGCTTCACCTACACCACGGACCAGCTGTTCTGGCTGGCGGCGCTGCCCGGCCTGTCGGGCGCGACGCTGCGCATCTTCTATTCCTTCATGGTGCCGATCTTCGGCGGCCGGCTGTGGACCACGCTGACCACCGCCTCGCTGCTGGTGCCGGCCTTCGGCATCGGCTACGCCGTGCAGAACCCGGACACGCCCTATTTCATCTTCCTGGTGCTGGCGCTGCTGTGCGGCCTCGGCGGCGGCAACTTCGCCTCGTCGATGGCCAACATCTCCTTCTTCTTCCCGAAGCGGGAGAAGGGCAACGCGCTCGCCATCAACGCCGGCCTCGGCAATCTCGGCGTCTCCGTCATGCAGTTCGTCATCCCGCTGGTCATCACCGCGGGCGTGTTCGGCGTGCTGGGCGGCGAGCCGCAGGCCGCGCGCGACGGCACGCTGCTGTGGGTGCAGAACGCCGGCTTCGTCTGGGTGCCGTTCCTGATCGTCTCCACGGTCGCGGCCTGGTTCGGCATGAACGACATCGCCTCGGCCAGGGCGTCGTTCGCCGAGCAGGCGGTGATTTTCGGGCGGACGCAGAACTGGGTGATGTGCTGGCTCTACATCGGCACGTTCGGGTCGTTCATCGGCTATTCGGCCGGCTTCCCGCTGCTTTCCCAGACCCAGTTTCCCGAGGTCGACGCGCTGAAATACGCCTTCCTCGGGCCGCTGGTCGGTGCGGTGGCGCGCGCGGCGACCGGCTGGGTCTCCGACCGCTGGGGCGGCGGCCGCGTCACCTTCTGGACCTTCGTGCTGATGATCGCGGCCGCCGCCGGCGTGCTGTTCTTCCTTGGCATCAAGGACCAGCCGGGCGCGTTCTGGGGCTTCTTCGCCATGTTCATGGTGCTGTTCTTCGCCACCGGCGTCGGCAACGCCTCCACCTTCCAGATGATCCCGGTCATCATGCACAAGGAGATCGGACGCCTGATGCCGCAGCTGTCGCCGGCCGAGCGCTCGCGCCAGGCGGAAAAGGAGGCGGCCGCCATCATCGGCTTCACCTCGGCGATCGGCGCCTATGGCGGCTTCTTCATCCCGAAATCCTACGGCAGCTCGATCGCCATGACCGGCGGGCCGGAGGCCGCGCTGTGGGGCTTCCTGATCTTCTACGTCAGCTGCGCCGTCATCACCTGGGCCGTCTACACGCGCCGCGGCGGCCTGCTCCACGACATCGAGCACGCGCGCCGCGGCGTGCCGCTCAACCCCAAGGCAGCCGAATAATCGGAAGGGACTACCGATGAGCCACCTGATCGACCGCCTGAACTTCCTCGCCCGCAGGAACGTCGGCACCTTCTCCGAGGGTCACGGCGTCACCACCTCCGAGAGCCGGAGCTGGGAGGACGGCTACCGCAAGCGCTGGCAGCACGACAAGATCGTGCGCTCCACGCACGGCGCCAACTGCACCGGCTCCTGCTCGTGGAAGATCTACGTCAAGGGCGGGATCGTCACCTGGGAGACGCAGCAGACCGACTATCCGCGCACGCGGCCGGACCTGCCCAACCACGAGCCGCGCGGCTGCGCGCGCGGCGCGAGCTACAGCTGGTACATGTATTCGGCCAACCGGGTGAAGTATCCGCTGATCCGCTCGCGGCTGCTGAAGCTGTGGCGCAGGGAGCGGGCGACGAAGGCGCCGGTCGCGGCGTGGGCGGCGATCCAGGAGGACGCGGCCAAGCGGTCGCAATACGTCAAGGTGCGCGGGCTCGGCGGCTTCGTGCGCGCCGGCTGGGACGAGATCAACGAGATCGTCGCGGCGGCCAATGCCTATACGGTGCGCAAATGGGGGCCGGACCGGGTGATCGGCTTCTCGCCGATTCCGGCGATGTCCATGGTCTCCTACGCGGCCGGCTCGCGCTATCTGTCGTTGCTGGGCGGCGTGTGCATGTCGTTCTACGACTGGTACTGCGACCTGCCGCCCTCCTCGCCGATGACGTGGGGCGAGCAGACCGACGTGCCGGAATCGGCCGACTGGTACAATGCCGGCTTCCTGATGCTGTGGGGCTCGAACGTGCCGCAGACGCGCACGCCCGACGCGCATTTCTACAGCGAGGTGCGCTATCGCGGCGCGAAGTCGGTGGTGGTGTCGCCGGACTATTCCGAGGCTGCCAAGTTCGCCGACCTGTGGCTGCATCCCAAGCAGGGCACGGACGCCGCGCTCGCCATGGCCATCGGCCACGTCATCCTGCGCGAGTTCCACCTCGACCGGAAGGCGGCCTATTTCGAGGACTACTGCCGCCGCTACACCGACATGCCGATGCTGGTGCGGCTGGTCGAGAAGGACGGCAACCTCATCCCCGAGCGCCTGCTGCGCGCCTCGGAGGTCGAGGGCGGGCTCGGCGAGGCCAACAATCCGGAATGGAAGACGGTCGCCGTCGACCGCACGACGGGCGAGCTCGTCGCGCCGCAGGGCTCGATCGGCTTCCGCTGGGGTGAAGAGGGCAAGTGGAACCTGGAGGCCAGGGACGGCAAGGGCCGCGACGTCGACCTCGAGATGAGCTTCATCGCCGAGGGCGCCCACGACACGGTCGCCGCCGTCGCCTTCCCCTATTTCGGCAACCGCGAGCACGACCATTTCGAGGGCACCGGCCACGACAGCGTTCTGGTGCGCAAGGTGCCGGCGCGGACGCTCAGGCTCGCCGGCGGCGAGGAGGCGCTGGTCGCCACCGTGTTCGACCTGTTCGTGGCCAATTACGGCCTCGACCGGGGGCTCGGCTGCGCCAACTCCGCGAAGTCCTACGACGAGATGCTGCCCTACACGCCGGCCTGGGCGGAGAAGATCACCGGCGTGCCGCAGGACCAGATCGTGGCCGTGGCGCGCGCCTTCGCCTCGAATGCGGAGAAGACTGACGGCCGCTCCATGGTCATCCTCGGCGCGGGGCTGAACCACTGGTACCACATGGACATGAACTACCGCGGCATCATCAACATGCTGGTGATGTGCGGCTGCATCGGCCAGTCGGGCGGCGGCTGGAGCCACTATGTCGGCCAGGAGAAGCTCAGGCCGCAGACCGGCTGGACCGCGCTCGCCTTCGCGCTCGACTGGAACCGGCCGCCGCGGCACATGAACTCGACCTCGTTCTTCTACGCCCACACCGACCAGTGGCGCTACGAGACGCTGAAGGTGGACAAGATCCTGTCGCCGACCGCGCCGGACGGCGACTGGGACGCGACGCTGATCGACTACAACATCCGCGCCGAGCGCATGGGCTGGCTGCCATCGGCACCGCAGCTCGCCGCCAACCCGCTCGACGTGGCGAAGGCGGCGGCGGAGGCCGGCGTCGAGGCGAAGGACTATGTCGCGCAGGGGCTGAAGGCCGGCACGCTCACTTTGTCGTGCGAGGACCCGGACAGCGAGGCCAACTGGCCGCGCAACCTGTTCGTGTGGCGCTCGAACCTGCTCGGCTCGTCGGGCAAGGGCCACGAATACTTCCTCAAGCACCTCCTCGGCACCTCGCACGGCGTGCTCGGCCGCGACCTCGGCGACGAAGGCCGGCAGCGGGCGAAGGAGGCGGTGTGGCGCGACGACGCGCCGGAAGGAAAGCTCGACCTCTTGGTCACGCTCGACTTCCGCATGTCCACGACCTGCGTCTACTCCGACATCGTGCTGCCGACGGCGACCTGGTACGAGAAGAACGATCTCAACACCTCGGACATGCACCCCTTCATCCACCCGCTGACCAGCGCGGCCGACCCCGCCTGGGACGCGCGCAGCGACTGGGACATCTTCAAGGGCATCGCCAGGGAGTTCTCCCGCGTCGCGCCGGAGGTGCTGGGCGTCGAGAAGGACGTGGTGCTGGTGCCGATCCTGCACGACACGCCGGGCGAGCTCGCCCAGCCCTTCGACGTCAGGGACTGGAAGCAGGGCGAGACCGAGCCCGTGCCCGGCAGGACCATGCCGGCGGTGGCCACGGTCGAGCGCGACTATCCCAACCTCTACAACCGCTTCACCGCGCTCGGGCCGCTGATGGACAGGCTCGGCAACGGCGGCAAGGGCATTGCGTGGAACACCGAGCACGAGGTGGACCTGCTCGGCCGCCTCAACGGCACCGTCGCCGAGGACGGGCCGACCAGGGGACGGCCGCGCATCGACACCGACATCGACGCCACCGAGGTGATCCTGTCGCTCGCGCCCGAGACCAACGGCGAGGTTGCGGTCAAGGCGTGGGCGGCGCTGTCGAAGGCGACGGGCCGCGACCACACCCATCTCGCCATCCCCAAGGAGGACGAGAAGATCCGCATCCGCGATGTGGTCGCGCAGCCGCGCAAGATCATCTCGTCGCCGACCTGGTCGGGGCTGGAATCGGAGAAGGTCTGCTACAATGCCGGCTACACCAACGTCCACGAGCTGATCACGTGGCGCACGCTGACCGGCCGCCAACAGCTCTATCAGGACCATCTGTGGATGCGCGCCTTCGGCGAGGGCTTCTGCGTCTACCGGCCGCCCATCGACACCAAGTCGATCAGCCCGACGATCGAGGAGAAGACCGGCGCCAGCCCGCACGTGGTGCTGAACTTCATCACGCCGCACCAGAAATGGGGCATCCACTCGACCTATTCCGACAACCTTCTGATGCTGACGCTCAACCGCGGCGGCCCGGTGGTGTGGCTCTCGGAGGTCGATGCGGCGAAGGCGGCGATCGCGGACAACGACTGGGTCGAGGTCTACAACGCCAACGGCGCGATCGTGGCGCGCGCGGTCGTCTCCCAGCGCATGAAGGAAGGCACGATCTTCATGTACCACGCGCAGGAGAAGATCGTGAACACGCCGGGCTCGCCGCTCACCGGCCAGCGCGGCGGCATCCACAACTCGGTGACGCGGGCGATCACCAAGCCCACCCACATGATCGGCGGCTACGCCCAGCAGTCCTACGGCTTCAACTATTACGGCACGGTCGGCTCCAACCGCGACGAGTTCGTCGTCGTGCGCCGGCTCGACCGCGTGGACTGGATGGAGGAGCCGCTCGGCGAGGCAGGCCAGACCGCGAAGGAGGCGGCAGAATGAAGGTTCGCGCGCAAATCGGCATGGTGCTCAATCTCGACAAGTGCATCGGCTGCCACACCTGTTCCGTCACCTGCAAGAACGTGTGGACCAACCGCGAAGGCGTCGAATACGCCTGGTTCAACAATGTCGAGACCAAGCCCGGCGTCGGCTATCCCCGCGAGTGGGAGAACCAGAAGAAGTGGAACGGCGGCTGGGTGCGCAGGAAGAACGGCAAGCTCGAGCCGAAGATGGGCCCGAAATGGCGCATCCTCGCCAACATCTTCGCCAATCCCGACCTGCCGGAGATCGACGACTATTACGAGCCGTTCGACTTCGACTACGGCCATCTCCAGACGGCGAAGGAAAGCCGCACCATGCCGACGGCGCGACCGCGCTCGCTGGTCTCGGGCGAGCGGATGGAGAAGATCGAGGCCGGGCCGAACTGGGAGGAAATCCTCGGCGGCGAGTTCTCCAAGCGCTCGGCCGACACCAATTTCGAGGGCGTCGAGAAGGACATCTACGGCAGTTCGAGAACACCTTCATGATGTACCTGCCGCGGCTGTGCGAGCACTGCCTCAACCCGGCCTGCGTCGCGGCGTGCCCGTCGGGCGCGATCTACAAGCGCGAGGACGACGGCATCGTCCTGATCGACCAGGAGAAGTGTCGCGGCTGGCGCATGTGCGTGTCGGGCTGCCCCTACAAGAAGATCTACTACAACTGGTCCTCCGGGAAGTCGGAGAAGTGCGTGTTCTGCTACCCGCGCATCGAATCCGGCCAGCCCACGGTGTGCTCGGAGACCTGCGTCGGGCGCATCCGCTATCTCGGCGTCGTGCTCTACGATGCCGACCGCATCGCCGAGGCCGCCTCCGCGCCGCAGGAGAGCGACCTTTACGAAGCGCAGTTGAAGATCTTCCTCGACCCCAACGATCCGGTGGTGATCGCGCAGGCGCGGAAGGACGGCGTGCCGGATGCGTGGCTCGAGGCCGCCGCGCGCTCGCCGGTGTGGAAGATGGCGATGGAATGGAAGATCGCCTTCCCGCTCCATCCCGAATACCGGACGCTGCCGATGGTCTGGTACGTGCCGCCGCTGTCGCCGGTGCAGTCGGCGGCCGAGGCCGGCAAGCTCGGCCTCGACGGGGCGATGCCCGACGTGCGCTCGCTGCGCATCCCGGTGCGCTACCTCGCCAACCTGCTCACGGGCGGCAAGGAGGAACCGGTGGTCTCGGCGCTGGAGCGCATGCTCGCCATGCGCGCCTACATGCGGGCCAAGACCGTGGACGGCGTCATCGACGATGCCGTGGCCGAGAAGGTCGGCATGAGCGGCCGGACGATCGAGGAGATGTACCACGTGATGGCCATCGCCAATTACGAGGACCGCTTCGTCATCCCGACCAGCCACCGCGAGATCGGCGAGGACGCCTACGACGTGCGCGGCTCCTGCGGCTTCTCCTTCGGCAACGGCTGCTCGGGCGGCACCTCGGAGGCGGACCTGTTCGGCGCCAGGCGGAAGAAGAGCGTGCAGACGCCGACCGACATCTTCAGGGAGCCGGCAGAATGAACACCGTGCTGAAGATCGTGTCGCTCATCCTGTCCTACCCGACGCAGGAGCTGAAGGAGGCCGTGCCGGCGATCAGGGAAGCGCTCACCGCACAGGCCGGCCTCGACGTCCGGGCGCGCGACAGGCTCGAAAGGCTCGCCGACGACATCGGCCGCCTCGACCTCTACGACGCGCAGGAGCGCTATGTGCATCTCTTCGACCGCACGCGCTCGCTGTCGCTGCATCTCTTCGAGCACGTCCACGGCGAAAGCCGCGACCGCGGCCAGGCCATGGTCGACCTGATGCAGATGTACGAGGCGCAAGGGCTGGAGATCGACGCGAAGGAGCTGCCGGACTATCTGCCGCTGTTCCTCGAATTCCTGTCGATGCTGCCCGAGGCCGAGGCGCAGGACCTGCTCGGCCAGGTCGCCCACATCGTCGCGGCGCTGAAGGAGCGGCTGAGGAAGCGCCGCTCCGTCTATGCCGGCGCCTTCGTGGCACTGGAGGCGCTGGCGCACGGCAAGGCCGACGGCAAGCTCCTGCGCGAGCTCCTCGACGCGCCGGAGGACGACCCCGACGACCTCGATGCGCTCGACCGCGTCTGGCAGGAGGAGGCCGTCACCTTCGGCGGCAATGCCGGCGAGAACGCCTGCGGACCGGACCGCCTGCGCACCCGCATGCGCGCCGCGTCTCGCGACGCCGCGACCCGGCCCACCGAACCGCCCGCAGCCTGAAGGAAGGTTCCTCCATGTATGCCTATCTCAACACGCTCGTCTTCGGCATCTATCCCTATGTCGCCCTCGCCGTGCTCGCGCTCGGCACCGTCGTGCGCTACGACCGCGAGCCCTATACGTGGCGGTCCGGCTCGAGCCAGCTTCTGCGGCGCAGGCAGCTCGTCGTCGGCTCGGTGCTGTTCCATGTCGGGGTGCTCGCCATCTTCTTCGGCCACCTGATCGGCCTCCTGACGCCGATCGCCATCTTCGACGCGCTCGGCGTCAGCCACGGGGCCAAGCAGGTCCTGGCGATGACGGCCGGCGGCATCGCCGGCGTGATGGCGATCGTTGGTGCGACGATGCTGATCCACCGGCGGCTGTTCGACCCGCGGGTGCGGGCGGCCTCCAGCTTCTCCGACACCGCCATCATCCTTCTCCTGTGGCTGCAGCTCGCGCTCGGCCTCGCCACCATCCCCGCCTCGATGCAGCATCTCGACGGGCACGAGATGGTGAAGTTCATGAACTGGGCGCAGGGCATCTTCACCTTCGATCCCAAGGCGGCGGACTACATCGCCGACGTCGCGCCGATCTTCCGCGCCCACCTCTTCCTCGGCCTCACCATCCTGCTGGTCTTCCCGTTCACGCGGCTCGTCCACATGCTGAGCGCGCCGGTGCGCTATCTGTGGCGGCCGGGCTATCAGGTGGTGCGCCGCAAGGAGCCGCGCGCGGCGCGCGTGCGGCTGCCGGCGGAATAGGCGGGGGCAGGGCGATGGCCACGGTCTATCAGGCACGCATGCCGGGCGGCGAGGAAGGCTATACCCGCCGCCGCGAGCCCGACACCACGGTGCCGCCGAGGGCGCGGCTGGTGCTGGCGGCGATCACCGTCAACGGCCGGCCCGT
>JACZJD010000062.1 GCA_014860725.1 Aquamicrobium sp. | reverse complement strand
CGTTCCTGACCATGTCGGCCTTCAACTCGTTCTTCTTCGAGATGATCAACGGCCGCGGCTGGATCTGCATCGCCCTCGTCGTGTTCGGCTCGTGGCGGCCGGGCAAGGCGCTGCTCGGCGCGGTGCTGTTCGCCGCCTTCGACGCCTATCAGGTGCGCCTCCAGCAGCTGACCGGCGGCGCGGTGCCTTACCAGCTGTTTTTGATGATGCCCTTCGTGCTGTCCATCGCCGCGCTCGTCGTCATGTCGCGCCGCGCCTCCTACCCGAAGGCATTGATGATCCCCTACCGGAAAGGCGAGAGATGAGCTTCGACCTGATCGTGAAAGGCGGCACGCTGCCGGACGGCACCGTTGCCGACATCGCCATCGATGGCGACCGCATCGCCGCGGTCGAGCCGGATATCGCGGCAGAGGCCGGCCGCGTGATCGACGCCTCGGGCTGCCTCGTCTCGCCGCCCTTCGTCGACCCGCATTTCCACATGGACGCGACGCTCAGCTATGGCATCCCGCGCATCAACGCCTCCGGCACGCTGCTGGAAGGCATCGCGCTGTGGGGCGAGTTGAAGCCGCTGCTCACCCACGAGGCGGTGAAGGAGAGGGCGCTTCGCTATTGCGACTGGGCCGTGTCGATGGGCCTTCTCGCCATCCGCAGCCATGTCGACACCTGCGACGACCGGCTGCTGGCCGTCGAGGCGCTGCTGGAGGTGAAGAAGGAGGTTTCCCCCTATCTCGACCTTCAGTTGGTGGCCTTCCCGCAGGACGGCTATTTTCGCGATCCGACCGCGAAGACGAACACGTTGCGGGCGCTCGACATGGGCGTCGACGTCGTCGGCGGCATCCCGCATTTCGAGCGCACGATGGCGGACGGCCGCCGCTCCGTCACCGAGCTGTGCGAGATCGCGGCGGAACGCGGGCTGATGGTCGACATGCATTGCGACGAGACCGACGACCCGCTGTCGCGCCACATCGAGCAGCTCGTCTACGAGACGCAGCGGCTGGGCCTTCGGGGCCGCGTCGCCGGCTCGCACCTGACCTCGATGCACTCGATGGACAATTACTACGTCTCGAAGCTGTTGCCACTGATGGCGGAGGCCGAGGTTTCGGCGATCCCCAACCCGCTCATCAACATCGTGCTTCAGGGCCGCCACGACACCTACCCCAAGCGCCGCGGCATGACGCGCGTGCCCGAGATGCTGCGCCATGGCATCCGCGTCGGCTTCGGGCAGGATTGCGTGCTCGACCCGTGGTATTCGCTCGGCACCGCCGACATGCTCGACGTCGCCTTCATGGGGCTGCACGTCGCGCAGATGACCAGCCCGCAGGACATGAAGACCTGCTTCGACATGGTGACGCGGACGAGCGCCGCGATCATGGGCCTCGACGGCTACGGGCTGGAGCCGGGCTGCAAGGCGAGCCTGGTCGTGCTCGACGCCGGCGACCCCGTCGAGGCGATCCGCCTGCGCGCCGAGCGGCTTTGCGTGGTGGCCAAAGGCAAGGTGGTGGCCGAGCGGCCGCGCCGCGACACCGCCCTAGCGCTGCCCGGGCGGCCCGCAGGCGTCAACCGCCGTCACACCCTCTAGATCGGCGCGGCTTCCCACTTTTCGAGCGCCGTGTCGCGCAGCTCGCGGATCGAGGAAAGTCGCTCCCGCTTCACGAGGGCGGAGAGGCCGCGCACGATCTCGCCCGGCAGCGACGGGCCGGCATAGATCATGCCGGTGTAGAGCTGGACGAGGTCGGCACCGGCCCTGATCTTCTCGACCGCGGTCTCGGCCGAATCGACGCCGCCGACGCCGATCAGCACCGCGTCCGGCCCGAGCCTGCGGCGCATGCGCGCCAGCACGGCGGTGGAGCGGGCGAAGAGCGGCCGGCCGGAAAGCCCGCCTGCCTCAGAAGCGGCTGCACTCTTCAGCCCGTCGCGCGCCACGGTGGTGTTGGAGACGATGACGCCGTCGATACCCTTGTCCTTAACC
>JACZJD010000431.1 GCA_014860725.1 Aquamicrobium sp. | reverse complement strand
AAAAGCGCGGCCAGCGCGCCGAAGAAGCGCGCCGGGCGCGTCTCCTTCATCAGCATGGCGAACATCCACAGGATGCGGCCGCCGTCGCGGAACGTCGACAGCTTCGACTGCGAGCCCTCCGGCCGGCGGCCGTAATCGAGCGCTATCTCGCAGACCGGAATCCGCAGCATCGAGGCGTGGACCGACATCTCGGTCTCGATCTCGAAGCCGCCGGACACGGCCGGGAAGCTCTTCACGTAGCGCCTGCTGAACACGCGATAACCGGAGAAGATGTCGGTGAAGTCGCGCCCGAACAGGAAGCGGTAGAGCGCGTTGAAGGCCCGGTTGCCGAAGGCGTGGCCGGTGCGGCCGGCATCGTCGGTGACGCCGCGCCGCGTGCCCACCACCATGTCGACCCGCTCGGTGAGGAGCGTGTTGACGAGGTGCGGCGCGTCATGGGGATCGTAGGTGCCGTCGCCGTCGGCCATGACGTAGATGTCGGCGTCGATGTCGGCGAACATGCGGCGCACGACATTGCCCTTGCCCTGGCGCGGCTCGCGCACGACGACGGCGCCGGCGGCGCGGGCGTTGAGCGCGGTCAGGTCGCTGGAGTTGTTGTCATAGACGTAGATCGCGGCCCCAGGCAGCGCCTCGCGGAAGCCGCGCACCACCGCGCCCACGGTCCGCTCCTCGTTGTAGCAGGGCAGAAGCACCGCGATGACGGGCTCGGCGGGGGACAGGGCGTTCATGACGGCGCTCCGTGCGGTTCTGTCCTTTACTATTCCTGAAGCCGTTAAGGCTAGGTTTCGCCGGCCGGGCCAGCCGGCAGAGCCATGCGGAGACACCGGCGGCGGTCATGTCCCTTTCGTTGCATCCCGGCCCCGCGCGGGCCCTCGCGCCCGGCGCCCTGCTCGCGCTTGCCGCCGCGCTGCTCATGCTCGCCTATCACGCGGCCGCCGGCTTTCCCTCGCTCGCCGATCCCGGCGGCGACAACGACAGCCTGCTGCGGCTGGTGCAGGTGCGCGACCTTCTCGCCGGGCAGGCATGGTACGACCCGACGCAGTACCGCATGGGACCGGAAGGCGGCTTCGCCATGCACTGGTCGCGTCTCGTCGACCTGCCCATCGCGGCGCTCGTCCTCCCGTTCGGCGAGACCGCCGCGCTGATCGCGTGGCCGACGCTGCTCTATGCGGTCGCACTGTTCCTGATCGTGCGCGCCGCGCGCGATCTCGGCGGCGCGGAGGCCGTGCTGCCGGCGGCGATCATCGGCGGGCTGACGCTGCATTTCTCCTCCCTCTTCCGCCCCGGCGCGCTCGACCACCACAATCTGCAGTTCGTGCTGACGCTCGGCGCGCTCGTCTTCCTGCTCGCCGCGCATCGGATGAAGGCGGCAGCGGCGCTGGCCGGCACCTGCGCGGCGCTGATGCTGGCGGTCGGCATGGAGACGGCTCCCTATGTCGCGGCGGCCTGCGCCGTGCCGACGCTGGCGTTCCTGCTTTCCGGCAGCAGCGAGGCCCGCGCGGCGCGCGACTTCGGCCTCGGCTTCGCCGGCGTCACGGCGGCGGTGCTCGTCGCCACCGT
>JACZJD010000430.1 GCA_014860725.1 Aquamicrobium sp. | reverse complement strand
GATGGCGACCAGCACCTTGGTGCCGTGGTCGTGCGCGAAGCGGACGCCTTCGGCCAGCTCCTGCGCCGAGAAGTTCAGGCCCGGAAAATTCCGGGCGTTGGTCTCGTTGCGGAAGCCGCAATAGACGGCGTCCGCTCCGGCCTCGACGGCGGCCCTGAGCGTTGACGGCGTGCCGGCGGGGCAGACCAGTTCCATGCGTGCGCCCGCCGTCATGACCGGCGCTCCGCGACCGTGACCGTGGGAGCCGAGGCGACGGCGAAGCGCCGCGCCACGTCGAGCGTGCCCAGAATGCCGGCGTCGGCCAGCCTGCCCAGCGCGCCGGAAAGGCCGATCAGGTCGGCCGGCGTCAGTTCGGCGTCCTCGATGGCGTTGCGCAGCGCCAGCACCGCCTCGGTGCGGCCGCTGATCGAGATCACGCGGTTGAAGAACAGGGCGTCGCCGTCCTGCGTGCCGTCGAGCAGCGCGAGCAGGGTCAGGATCGGGCCGCGGATCACCACGCTGCAATCGCCCGCCTCCTCCTTTCCGATCACCCTGACGGTGGCGCGCTCGCCGTCGGGCACGACGACGAAGGCGAAGGCGAGGTCGACCGGGTCGATGAGGAAGCGCTCGGCCGCGAACTCGCCCAGCCGGTCGAACAGGCCCGGCCGCCGCCGCGCCAGCGAGCGCAGCGACAGGGTCAGCGCCGGACCGAGCGGCAGGCCGGCGAAGGCCGGGAACAGGTGGCGGACGAAGGCCGGGAGCCTGGCTTCCATGATTCTCTATGCTCTCTTCACGCCTGGGGTGTCTTTCGGGGGGTGCCGGTGTTGCGGGCCGTGCCCGCGGCGATCCGGGCGAGGCTTTCGGCATTGGGACAGTAGTGGCGGTAGCGGCGCGCGAAGTCGCCGGTGTTGAGGTCGCGCCGGCAGCGGCTGCGGGCGTCGCAGGTCAGGCAGGCGCGGCGCATGTCGCGCAGCCAGTTGGCCTCGCGCTCGGCGAAGGTGTCGTAGTCGATGCCGAGAGAGACCGTGGCGCGCGCCAGAAGATCCTCGGAGGCGACAGGAATCCGCGACGCGTCCGCTCCGCCTGCCGTCAGCATGGTCCCGCCAGCAAGCCCGTCCGCGTTCATCGTCTCCGTTTCCTTCGCCGCCTTGCCGCATCGTCCGCCGCCCGGGAGGGCGGCCCGGCGCCAAAGCGCAGCGATCCGACCGAGCAGGTGCCGGACCATGACATCGCCTCCCTGCATCGTTGGGCGAAACCTAGTCCCCGGCTGCCCCCGCTTCTTTGCGTTATCGCAAAGAGACGTTTTTTCGACTGTGTCATGATGGAATCTGTACCGAGCCGACCATGCATCAACGCCAGCTTCCGTCTTTTTCCGATCTCGGCTCGTTCCTGTCCCATCTTTCTCGGAAGGGAGAGGTCTGCGAGGTCGGAGCCCCGGTGTCGATGCGTCTGGAAATCACCGAGCTTCACCGGCAGGTGATCGCAGCTGGGGGGGCTGTGCTGCGACTGACCAGACCGCTCGACGTCAGGGGTGAGGCGGCGCGCCTTCCCGTCGTGACCAACCTGTTTGGCACGCGGGAGCGCGTCGCCTCCGGTCTCGGCACGGACCTCAACGGCTTGAAATCATTGGGTGAAATGATGGCTTGGCTGCGCTCGCCGAAGCCGCCGCAAAGCCTGCGCGAGGCGCGCTCGCTGCTGCCGGCGGCAAGGGGCGCGC
>JACZJD010000429.1 GCA_014860725.1 Aquamicrobium sp. | reverse complement strand
GTCGCAGAACGCGCGCCAGAAGGCGCTGAACGGTTTTCGCGATGGCTCGGTGCGCATCCTGGTGGCCACCGACATCGCCTCGCGCGGCGCCTGCCTGACCGGCGCCGGGTCCGGCTGGTCGAGGAAGCTCGCCGCCACCGGCAGCTTCATGCGGATGATGCGCTCGACCTGGCGCAGCTTCGAGGATTCGGACGGATCGCACAGCGTGATCGCGACGCCGTCGGCGCCGTTGCGGCCGGTGCGGCCGATGCGGTGGACGTAGCTTTCGGCCTCGTCCGGCAGGTCGAAATTGACGACATGGCTGATGCCGGGCACGTCGATGCCGCGCGCGGCGATGTCGGTGGCCACCAGGATGCGCACCGAGCCATCGCGAAAACCGTTCAGCGCCTTCTGGCGCGCGTTCTGCGACTTGTTGCCGTGGATCACCGCCGCCTCGAAGCCGTCGCGCTCGAGGTCCTTGGTCACGCGGTCGGCACCATGCTTGGTGCGGGCGAAGATCAGCACCGACTTCATCGCGTCGTCGGCGAGCATGTCGGACAGGATCTTCCGCTTCTGCCTGGTCCGCGCCATGACGAGGCTCTGCCTGATCTCGCCGGCGGTGGTGCCCTGCGGCGCGACCTCGACGCGCACCGGCTCCTTCAGCAGGCTGGCGGCAAGCTGCTCGATCTCGAACGGCATCGTCGCCGAGAACAGCGCCGTGCGGCGTTCGGGATGCGTGGCGCGGGCGATGCGGCGCACGTCGTTGATGAAGCCCATGTCGAGCATGCGGTCGGCCTCGTCGAGGACGAGCCAGCGCGTCTCGCTGAGCTTCACCTCGCCCTCGCGAACGAGGTCGGTGAGGCGGCCGGGCGTGGCGATCAGGATGTCGACGCCTTGCGCCATGCGCCTGACCTGCGAGCCGCGCGACACGCCGCCCAGCACGAGCGCGGTCGAGATGTGCAGGCCCTTGGCCAGCGTGCGGATGGTCTCCTCGATCTGGACGGCGAGCTCGCGCGTTGGCGCGAGGATCAGCGCCCGCGCCGTGCGCGGCAGCCGCTTGGAGCCGAGGCCGGCGATGGCGGCGAGGATCGGCAGGCTGAACGCCGCCGTCTTGCCGGAGCCGGTCTGGGCGATGCCGAGGATGTCGCGACCCTGAAGCTGCGGCGGGATCGCCTGCACCTGGATCGGCTTCGGCGTGGTGAAGCCGGCATTGTGCGTGGCCTTGAGCAGCGCGCCGGCAATCCCGAGCGCGGCGAATCCGGTCGGGGCTTCGGTGGCCGGCATGGTATTTTCAGTGTTCAAAATCGTTTCTTTCCTGCGGGTCCGGCGCTTTCCTGCGCGCGTCCGCATCGTTCTCGCGGCGGGGCGCAACCCGCCGCATTCAATCTCGTGATGACGACAAGGCGGCGGAACGCCTGTTCCGCTCGGCTGCGCTGTCGCGCCCGCGCGCCTCATGCGGCGGGTCTTTCGCCGCTTGCCGACTATGGAGGATCGGAAGGGGAAACGGACGCAACCAGTCCCTTCGGGGAAAGCCGGACAAGCCGGCCCATGCGCCTCTCGCCCGCATATGGGGCA
>JACZJD010000428.1 GCA_014860725.1 Aquamicrobium sp. | reverse complement strand
GATCAGGACGCCGACGCTCAGGCACGCCATGATGATGAGCGTGAGGATGACGAGCAGCGGCCACATGAAGCGCAGCCAGCGCTCATAGGGCACGCGGCCGATGGCGAGCGCGCCCATCACCACCGCGAAGGTCGGGTTGATGAGGTTCACCAGCCCGTTGGCCGACTGGTAGGCGGTGACCACGAGATGGCGGCCGACATCGGCGAAGTCGGCCACCGGTGCCAGGATCGGCATCGACAGCACCGCGAGACCCGACGAGGACGGCACGAAGAAGGACAGCAGCACCTCGATCCAGTAGACGACATTGATGAAGGCGATCTCGCCGAGGCCGGCGACGGAAAGCTCGGCCCAGTGCAGGATGGTGTCGCTGATCTTGCCCGCATCCATGATGACGACGATGCCGCGCGCCAGCCCGATGATGAGGGCGACGCCCAGCAGGTCGCGCGCGCCGCTGAGGAAGGCGTCGATGAACTTCTCCTCGCCCGGCCACGAGATCAGCCCGATCAGGATCGCCGAGGCGAGAAACAGGCCGCTCATCTCGCCCATCCACCAGCCGCCCCGGAGCACGCCCCAGACCATGACCACGAAGGTGAGGCCGAAGACGGCGAGCACGATCTTGTGCAGGCGGGTGAACTCGACGTCGCCGCCTTCCTGGCCGGCGAGGAAATGCGCCTCGTTCTCGGCCTTGCGGTCGTAGACGATCGACTGGGTCGGATCGAGCCGCACGCGCTCGGCATAGCGCATGACGTAGACGACGCAGGCGAGCCAGGTGAGGCCGAGGATGACGAAGCGCAGCACGATGCCCTGCGTGAAGGGAATGCCCGCGGCGTCCGACGCGATCACCGTGGCGAAGGCGTTGACGGTGGAGCCGAGCACGCCGACGCCCGCGCCGAGCAGGATGATGGCCACCGCCGTCACCGCGTCGTAGCGCGCCGCGATCATGATCGGGATCAGAAGGACGTAGAAGGCGAGCGTCTCCTCGGCCATGCCGTAGGTGGTGCCGCCGAAGGCGAACAGCCCCATCAGCACCGGGATCATCCATTTCTCGCGGCCCTTCAGCGCCGTCATGGCGCTGCCGATGCCGGCATTGATCGCCCCCGTCGAGGTGACGACGCCGATGAAGCCGCCGATCACCAGCACGAACAGCGCCACGTCGATGGCGTTGGCCTCGTTGGTGGCCGGATTGTAGAGGCCGCCGATGGGCGCCATGATGACGTCGAAGATGCCCTGCGGATTGGGCTCGGTCTCGACATAGGTGCCGGTCGAGCGCGGGGTTGACGACGCGCTCGTACTGCCCGGCGGGAATGATCCAGGTGAGGGCGGCGACGAGCACGATCAGCCCGAACAGGATGGTGAATGCGGTCGGGAAGCGGAAGCGCTTCCGTTCGGTGCTTTCGGTGATGTCGCTCATTGCCTCTCTCCCATGTCGATGGACCGGATCAATTCATGCTGCGCGGGGCCGAACGGTCCCAACGGCCGCTGCAGCCTAGGCCAGATGCCGATGCCGAAAATTGACGCGACGCAATCGGAGGTGGTCTTTTTGTCTCCGCTGCGTACCATAATGACGCGGCCGCGACCGTCCGCCGGTCCCGTGCACGGCTGCCGGCCCCTGAAGCGCGCAAGCCCGTTCTCTGATCGATAGCCGCATGAAATAACAAGGAAATTGCACCGCTTTCAGCGCTTCCGCTTTGGTCATCGGTATCGGCCTCCGCGTCGGCAAATCTGCAATGACGGAATTCCTGGTGCAGTTTTCTCCCGGTGTTTTTGATTTCTGTCAACGATAGTTGACATTTTCGCTGCCGGGCGACAGCGCCTTCAAGGCGCAGGTTTCGGCCCTCGACGGGTGGCCGCGTTTCCTCCGAAAATCCGGACTCCGATGCCGCACACCGCGGGTGCACCGCATATTGATATTGCGCGCCGGAGGCCCGAACCTGGGCGGCGTCGGGCGTGAATCGCGCGCGCGGCCGTCCCGTCGCCGCGGGTGCCCAATCAACGAGGATGAAATCCAGACATGCTTTCCGATGTGGTCGGTGTCATTCAAACGGCGCTTGCGCCCGTCTTCCTGCTTGCCGGCACAGCGGCGTTCCTCAGCGTCTACACCGGGCGTCTGGCAAGGCTGGCCGACAGGGTCAACGAGGTGGCGAGCGAGCGTCTCGACCCGGCCCGGTCCGGCCATGAGCTGCCGCAGGACCCGCACCAGCTGCGATATCTGCGGCGGCGCACGCTCGCCCTCGAGATCGCGGTGATCCTGGCGACGTTTTCCGGGTTCTGCACCTGCCTGTCCATTCTCGCCCTTCTCGGCGGCGCGATCGGCCGGGAGTTGAGCGAGCCGGCGCTCTTCTGGTTCTTCGGCGCGGCGGTCGCCTCGCTGCTGGCCTCGTTCATCGCGTTCCTGTTCGAGATATCCTCGGCCTGCTTCAGCATGATCTCGCAGATCTACTCGGCCCGGTGCGCGGACAGGCGATGACCGCAAGCGGTTGAGCTTGCGTGCCGTATAATGTAAACGGAACTGTATCGTTTCATAAGCTGCGGTCGCGGCGGGCGGGGCTTCGGCGGGCGAGGTCGGGAACGAGGGCGAAGCCGCGCTCTTCCCGACCGACCCGTCCCCATCTTCATTCATGGCATCGAGGGCAGGCGATGGTGCGCATCTCCGGGGTTTTGAGGCGGTGCGGCGTCCTTGCCTGCTGCCTCGTGATTTCGGGCTGTGCCGCCCGCCCCGAGGGCGTGCTTCTTCCGACCGGGCACACGGCGCCCGGCGCGACGCAGGTCGACGTCCTGGTGGCGACCACGCGAAAACCCTCGCCCGATCCCCGCGTCCTGTTCTCCGGGGAGCGGGCCTACCAGCTTTCGATGACGGGAATCGCCGTCTCCATTCCGCCGGACGAAAACCGCCGGATCGGGCAGGTGCAATGGCCGCGGCGCCTGCCGGCCGATCCCTCCCGCGAGTTCTCCACGGTGGCCGTGAACCCCATGGCGACCGAAAGGGAGGCCGCCGCCTGGCTCAAGACGCATCTCCCGCGCAACCGTCGCGTCATGGTGTTCGTCCACGGCTACAACAGCAGGTTCGAGGACGCCGTCTATCGCTTCGCCCAGATCGTCCACGATTCCGGGGCGGACGTCGCGCCGATCATCTTCACCTGGCCGTCGCGGGCCAACGTGTTCGACTACAACTACGACAAGGAGAGCGCCAACTTCTCGCGCGACGCCCTGGAGGAGATACTGCGCCACGCGGCCTCCCATCCCGACGTCGGCGAGATCACGGTCATGGCCCACTCCATGGGTTCCTGGCTGACCGTCGAGGCCCTGCGGCAGATGGCCATTCGCGACGGCCGCATCGCGCCCGGGATCAGGAACGTCATCCTGGCGTCCCCCGACCTCGACGTCGACGTGTTCGGCCAGCAATGGCTCGCCATGGGCGACGGGCGGCCGAACATCACCCTGTTCGTGTCGCGCGACGACCGGGCGCTCAGCCTGTCGCGCCGCATCTCCGGCAACATCGACCGGCTGGGGCATATCGACCCGACGGTCGAGCCCTACCGGTCCGGGCTGGAGATGAGCGGCATCACCGTCATCGACCTGACGGCGCTGAGGAGCGGCGATTCCCTCAATCACGGCAAGTTCGCCGAGAGCCCGGAGGTCGTGCAGCTGATCGGGCAGCGCCTCGTCGCGGGGCAGACCGTCACCGATTCCGACATCGGGCTCGGCGACCGCATCGGCGCCGTGGCGATGGGCGCGGCGCAGACCGTCGGCGGGACTGCAAGCGTCGTCGTCAGCACGCCGATCGCCGTCTTCGACCCGAACACGCGGCGCAGTTACGGCCAGCAGATCGACCGGGTGGGCCGCGCCGCCGGCAACGTCATCGGCGCGGCGACCGGACGGTGATCCGTGTGCGGTGATCCATGTACGGCCGGCATGCGGGCGCGCGTTTCCGGTCCGGCTTCCCGTCAACATTCGTTGATGTGAATCAAAGAACGCCGCGGGCTCCAGCGCTAGTTTGGTTGTTTCATCAGCCGAAAGGGACACGATCATGTCGACTGACAAGGCCGATACGACGAGGAGCACGACGGGCGCGTCGCCAGCCTCTTTTCCGAACCCGATCGACCCGGACACGCTGAAGGCGTGGGCCGAAACGCCGGCGCAATCCTGCCGGGAGGCGCTGAGCTTCGCCGCGGGCAGGCTCCGCGCCCAGGCGGATTTCCTTCAGGCGCTCGCCGGCTGCGAAACCCCGGTCGATGTCTGGAAGCATCAGGCGGCGTATTTCCAGAGCCTGATGAGCGAGTATTCGCAGGAATCCGCCAAGGCGTTCAAGGCGATGCAGGAGAGCGTCACGGGCGCCGGCTCCCGGAAGTGATCGCCTGCCAGCGCCGTCCGGCCGGGCATGCGGTGCGCTGACACGCCGGCCGGAGGCCGGGCCGGTTGCCGGGTCGACGGCCGTCGTGAACGGGCGCGCCGCATCCCGATTGTCGCAAACGCCGAAGCGGCGGAGGCCGACCGGTTTGCGGTAATCAACCTCTGTTGACTCGACGCGCATCATCCGTATTGTCGGGCCGGCTGGCTTGGGGGCTTCGGGGGATATCACGGCATCGCTCCCGCGGATTCTTCACGGCGCGGCAGGAAGTCCGAAGCCGTGCGCTGACGGCGTGCGGCACGGGCGTTCCCGGCCGGTGCGCCGGGCGCCAACTCTGGAGTGGTCGATATGAAGCTGGGTAGGGGTTGGCTGGTCGCAGCCGTGATTGCAGCCGCGGCGGCCGGCGGCTACTACGCATGGAGCACCTATGCCGATGCCGGCCTTCCCGCCGGCATCGCCAGCGGCAACGGCCGCCTCGAGGCTGTCGACATCGACGTCGCCGCGAAAACCGGCGGCCGCCTGCGCGACATCCTCGTCCGCGAAGGCGATTTCGTGACGGCGGGCCAGACGCTGGCCCAGATGGACACCACCCAGCTCGTCGCCCGCAAGCGGGAGGCCGAGGCGCAACTGCGCCGCACCGAGATCGCCATCGAGACGGCGAAGAGCTTCGTCACCCAGCGCGAGGCCGAACGCACGGCGGCCGAGGCCGTGGTCGAGCAGCGGCAGGCGGAGCTGGACGCGGCCGAGGCGCGGCTGGCGCGTTCCGAGCAGCTCTTCCGCAACAACACCATCTCGCAGCAGGTGCTCGATAATGACCGGACCGCAGAGCGTCAGGCCAGAGCGGCTTTGGGCGCCTCACAGGCGTCCCTCGCTGCTTCGGATGCCGCGATAGGCGCGGCCAAGGCGCAGGTTGTCGATGCAGAGGCCGCGGTCGAGGCGGCAAGAGCTTCCATCGAAAGCCTCGAAGCCGACATAGCGGATGCGACGCTGACGGCCCCGAGGGACGGGCGCATCCAATACCGCGTCGCCCAGCCCGGCGAGGTGCTGGCGAGCGGCGGCCGCGTCGTCAACATGGTCGACGTCTCCGACGTCTACATGACCTTCTTCCTGCCGACGGCGCAGGCCGGCCGCGTGGCGCACGGCGCCGAGGTGCGCCTCGTCATGGATGCCGCGCCGCAATACGTCATCCCGGCGAGGGTGTCCTTCGTCTCCGACGTCGCCCAGTTCACGCCGAAGACCGTGGAGACGGAGGAGGAGCGCCTCAAGCTGATGTTCCGGGTGCGGGCGCAGATCGCGCCCGAGCTGCTGCGGCAATATCTGGAGCAGGTGAAGACCGGCCTTCCGGGCATGGCCTATGTGCGCGTCGATCCCGAAGCGCCGTGGCCGGACTTCCTCGATACGAACCTCGTGCGATGAGCGAGATCGTCCCGCCCCCGGTCGCCTCCTTCGAGGGGCTTCGGCTCACCTACGGCCGCACGAGGGCGCTCGACGGCGTCTCGCTCGACATTCCCGCCGGCCGCATGGTCGGGCTGATCGGCCCGGACGGGGTCGGCAAGTCGAGCCTCCTGTCGCTGGTCGCCGGCGCGCGCGAGATGCAGGAAGGCACGCTGCGGGTGCTGGAGGGCGACATGCGCTCCGCCGGGCACCGGCGGCGCGTCTGCCCGCGCATCGCCTACATGCCGCAGGGCCTCGGCAGGAACCTCTACTTCACGCTGTCGATCTTCGAGAACGTCGACTTCTTCGCCCGGCTGTTCGGGCACGACCGCGAGGAACGCGAGGCGCGCATCGCCGACCTGCTGGAAAGCACCGGGCTCGCGCCCTTCCGCGACCGTCCGGCCGGCAAGCTGTCGGGCGGCATGAAGCAGAAGCTCGGCCTGTGCTGCGCGCTGATCCACGACCCCGACCTTCTGATCCTCGACGAGCCCACCACCGGCGTCGATCCGCTGTCGCGCCGCCAGTTCTGGGAGCTGATCGGGCGCATCCGGGCCGGCCGCCCTGGCATGAGCGTCGTCGTCTCCACGGCCTATATGGAGGAGGCGGCCGGCTTCGACTGGCTGGTGGCGATGAACGCGGGAAAGATCCTCGCGACCGGCACCCCGGCCGAGCTGCTGCAGCGCACGCGGACGGACAATCTCGACGCGGCCTTCATCCGGCTTCTGCCCGAAGAGGACCGCCGCGGCCACCACAAGGTCGAGATTGCCCCCGCCTCGCACCATGCCGGGGGCGGCTACGCCATCGAGGCCGAGAACCTGACCATGCGCTTCGGCGACTTCACCGCCGTCGACGATGTCAGCTTCGCCATCCCGCGCGGCGAGATCTTCGGCTTCCTCGGCTCCAACGGCTGCGGCAAGACCACCACCATGAAGATGCTGACCGGGCTTCTCGCCGCGAGCGAGGGCACCGCCAAGCTGTTCGGCCACGAGGTCGATCCGAAGGACATGGCGGTGCGCCGGCGCGTCGGCTACATGAGTCAGGCCTTCTCGCTCTATGGCGAGCTGACCGTCAGGCAGAACCTCAACCTGCATGCGCGCCTGTTCAAGATGGACGAGGCGCGGATTCCGGCGCGCATCGAGGAGATGGCGACGCGCTTCGACCTCGGGGAGGTCATGGACGCGCTGCCCGGCGCGCTTCCGCTCGGCATCCGCCAGCGGCTGTCGCTGGCCGTGGCGATGATCCACGCGCCGGACATCCTCATCCTCGACGAGCCGACCTCGGGCGTCGATCCCGTCGCGCGCGACGGCTTCTGGCAGATCCTCGCCGACCTCTCCCGCAAGGACGGCGTCACCATCTTCGTGTCGACCCACTTCAAGAACGAGGCGGAGCTGTGCGACCGCATCTCGCTGATGCATGCGGGCAAGGTGCTGGTCAGCGACACGCCGCAAGCCATTATCGAAAGCAAACTCGCCGCCGATCTCGAAGGCGCCTTCATCGCCTATCTGGAGGAAGCGATCGGCGAGCAAGCCATGCAGCCTGCCGCACAACGGCAGGCTGACAGGACGGATGGAGCATCGACCCCCAGGCCCTTCGCTTCATCCGTCCGCTCTTTCTTCGATCCGCGCCGCATGCTGAGCTACGCCCGCCGCGAGACGCTCGAACTGCGCCGCGATCCCATCCGGGCCACCACGGCCGTGCTCGGAACCCTCATCCTCATGCTCGTCATGGGCTACGGCATCAGCACCGATGTCGAGGATCTGTCCTTCGCCGTGCTCGACCGCGACGATTCCACCATCAGCCGCGACTACGTGCTGGAGATCGCCGGCTCGCGCTACTTCCTGGAGCGGGAGCCGATCGCCGACTACGCCGACATGGACCGGCGCATGCGCGGCGGCGAGCTCGATCTGGCGCTGGAGATTCCGCCCGGCTTCGGCCGCGACATCCTGCGCGGCAGGGACGTCCAGATCGGCGGCTGGATCGACGGGTCGAACCCGTCGCGCGCCGAGACCGTCAGCGGCTATGTCCAGGGCATGCACGCCTCGTGGCTGCAGGCGCGGGCGCGCGAGGCGCTGGGCCGGCGGGCGACGCAGGCCACCTTCAACCTCGAGCTGCGCTACCGCTACAATCCCGATATCAAGAGCCTCGTCGCCATGGCGCCGGCGGTGATCCCGCTTCTGCTCCTCCTCATCCCGGCCATGCTCGCCACGCTCAGCGTCGTGCGCGAGAAGGAGCTGGGCTCGATCACCAATCTCTACGTCACGCCGGTGACGAAGCTGGAGTTTCTGCTCGGCAAGCAGCTTCCCTACGTCGCCGTCGCCATGCTGAACTTCCTGCTGCTGACGGCCTTTGCGGCGTTCGTCTTCCAGGTGCCGTTCACCGGCAGCTTCGCCGTCTATCTCGTTGCCGCGCTGCTCTATGTGTCGGCCGCCACGGCGCTGGGGCTCCTGGTCTCCGCCTTCGTGAGGAGCCAGATCGCCGCGATCCTGGCGACGGCCGTCATCACCATCCTGCCGGCGATCCAGTATTCGGGCCTCATCGATCCCGTCTCCTCGCTCGAAGGGATCGGCGCCGTCGTCTCGTCGATCTACCCCGCCACCTATTTCACCACCATCTCGCGGGGCGTGTTCTCCAAGGCGCTGGGCTTCGAGGAACTGGGCACGGCGCTCCTGCCGCTGCTGATCAGCGTTCCGGTGCTGATGGGGCTCGGCGTGTTGCTGCTGAAGAAGCAGGAAAGCTGACCGATGCTGTCGAACATCGCCCAGCTCGGCATCAAGGAACTGCGCGGCCTGCTGCGCGATCCGATCATGTCGATCCTGATCGCCTTCACCTTCACCGTCTCGGTCTACACCAACGCGACGTCGGTGCCCGAGACGCTGAACCGCGCCACCATCGCCATCGTCGACGAGGACCAGTCGCCGCTGTCGAACCGCATCGCGATGGCCTTCTACCAGCCCTACTTCATGCCGCCGCAGACGATCGACATCGCCGAGATGGACCGGCGCATGGACAACGGCCTCGACACCTTCGCGCTCGACATTCCGCCGAATTTCCAGCGCGACCTTCTGGCGGGCAAGTCGCCGTCGATCCAGCTCAACGTCGACGCGACCCGCTCGATGCAGGCCTTCACCGGCGGCGGCTATATCCAGCAGATCGTCTCCAGCGAGGTCGCGGAGTTCCTGCAGCGCTACCGCGCCGCGGCGGATCTGCCCGTCGACCTGTCGCTGCGCGCGCGCTTCAATCCCGAGCTCGACCGCGGCTGGATGATGGCCATCACCGGCATCATCAACAACATCACCATGATGTCGATCATCCTCGCTGGCGCGGCCCTCATCCGCGAGCGCGAGCACGGCACCATCGAGCACCTGCTGGTGATGCCGGTGACGCCGCTGGAGATCATGCTGAGCAAGGTCCTGTCCATGAGCTTCGTCATCCTCGCGGTCTCCGCCTTTTCGCTCACGGTCGTGGTGCAGTACCTGCTGCAGGTCCCGATCCACGGCTCGCTGCTGCTGTTCTTCTGCGGGGCGGCGATGCAGCTCTTCGCCTCGACCTCGCTCGGCATATTCCTCGCCACCGTGGCGGGCACCATGCCGCAGTTCGGGCTGCTGCTGATGCTGGTGCTGCTGCCGATCCAGGTCCTTTCCGGCGCGATGACCCCGCGCGAGAGCATGCCCGAGATCGTCCAGAACATCATGCTCGCCGCGCCCGATACCCATTTCGTGATCCTGTCGCAGGCGGTCCTGTTCCGCGGCGCCGGCATCGACGTGGTCTGGCCGCAGCTTCTGATGCTGGCGCTGATCGGCTCGGCGCTCTTCGCCTTCTCCCTCCGCCGCTTCCGCGCATTCCTGAAATAGGGCCTGAAACAGGGATGGGCCTTGGTCGCCATCGTCAATGCGCTGGCAATCTCGGCTTTCCTTCTGTAACCCGGAACGGGATTGCCAGCGGAAGATCGAAGCTCGACACGAAAGGCGGAAGATGCAGGCTCCGAAGGACATAGTCGCCTATCAGGACGGCGCCGACGCTGGGGTGCAGGGCGCGCAGATTCGCTACGGCGCGGCGCTGGCCGCACGATGGAACGCGCATCTCGCGGTCGCCTTCGTGCCCGAGCAGCCGTCGCTCGACCGGCATGCCGGCTTCGCCCGCGGCAGCGCCATCGAGAGCATGCTGGCGGCGTACCGCCAGCGCAAGCAGGACAGCGTCGCCGCCATCCGCAAGCTGCTGGACGAGGCCGAGACGCAATCCGGCGTCGCCGGCGAGCTGCGCATCTGCGACGGCGAGATCGGCGAGGCGCTGATGCTGCATGCCCGCCATGCCGGGCTCGCCGTGCTCGGCTCGTCCCGCCGGCCGGAGCGGCAGGTGAGCGCGCTCACCCTTTCGGAAGACGTCATCTTCGCCTCCGGCACGCCGTCGATCCTCGTCCCGCCGTCCTGGCCGGCCGACCGGCCCGTGCGCAAGGTGGTCGTCGGATGGAACGCCAGCCGGGAGGCGGCGCGGGCGATCTCCGACGCCATGCCCTTTCTCGTCGAGGCGGACGAGGTCCGCGTCGTCGTCGTGCCCGAGCCCAAGATTTCCCGCCTGCTCGGCCAGGACCCGGGCACCGACATATCGCGCCATCTCGCCCGCTACGGCGTCCCGGTCGTCCTGGAGCGCCTGCAGGGCGGCCATGCCGGCGAGATCATCCTCGCGAAGGCCCGCGAGATCGAGGCTGACCTGATCGTGACGGGCGCGTTCGGGCAGCCGAAGATCACGGAGTTCGTGTTCGGCAGCGCGACCCAGACGCTGCTCGGCAACCCCGGCATTCCCATCCTTCTGTCGCGATAGCCCGCCCGTGGCCGGCCCCGCGCTATGGCCCGAGGAACGTCAACGGTAGGGGCCGGCGGTGTCCGCCGGCCTGTGCCCGGCGAGGTCCGCCGGAAAGGCGGCGAAGGTCGCGATTGCGAGGAACATCGGAACGCCGAGCTCCAGCACTTCCTCGACGGCGACGGAAAGATAGGTGAGCTCGATGTCGAGCCCGAGAAAGTCCAGATTGGACGCCGCGCCGTCGAGCGCCTTGGAGACCACCATGCAGGCCATTGCGGCCGCAATCCCGAGGGCGGTCGGATCGCCGCTGCGCAGGCCCCGCCGGAACGCTGCGAGGTGATTCTTCGCGAGCAGGAAGAACGCCGCGCCCAGCACGGCGAAGATGGACACGCCGAACAGCTTCTCGGCCAGCGGCACCTCGGCGGAGGTGTAGAGCGACGTCTTGGTGATGCTGTAGGTGGTCAGATGCGCGTGGAAATCCATCTCGCGCAGGCACATGGCGAGCGGGATGGCGACGAGATACCAGCGCTCCGACAGCGCCCGCCACGACATCTCCCGCACCAGCGTCACCATCACGATCAGGTAGCCGGCGGCGGAGAGGATCTGAACCGGGCCGCCCTCGCTCACATAGAATTCGCGCATCTCCTCCGTTTCGAACAGGAACGGCACGGCGATCAGCACCGGCATGGCCAGCAGCGTGAGCAGGATGTGGAGATGAAACTTGTTTGCCGGGCGCATCTTCTTGCTTTTCACGCCGACCCGTCGGCATCGTGCCCGCCGACCCCGCCCTTCACAACGCGGCCGGCCGCGCAAGGTTGCGGTCCCGCGCCGGAGCGCGCGGCGTCGCGGCTCCTCATGCCGCCGCCCCGCACCGCGACCCGCGGGATCGCCGCTGCGGAAAACGATCGTCGTGCGGCGTCAGGCGTTTGGACTTCATGGAGCTTCCATGGTCAAAAGGAAAAAAGAGCCGTCTACCGGACTCGAAGCCGGAACCGCGGCAAAGAATGGTACGTATATGTATAAATATTCGCCGAGGAGTTGCAAGTGACAAATGACGACAGGCCGTCGTCGGCCGCCGCCCGCAAGGCGGGCAGGCCCACTCCCGAGGCGGCGAGGGAAATCTCCTCGCGCATCACCGCCGCGGCCGAGGATCTGTTCGTCGAGCTCGGCTACGAGCGCACGACGATGGACGAGGTCGCGCGCCGGGCGCAGGTCTCCAAGCGGACCCTCTATGCGCGGTTCCCGGGAAAGGACGACCTCTTCCTGGCGGCGGTCGAGCGCGGCAGCGATCGCAAGATCGCCGAGCTGGAGGCCGTGCGCGTCCGCAAGGGCGCCCTGCCGCTGCGGCTGGAAGACTTCGCCCGCAAGCTGGTCGCCGTGCTGACCGAGCCGCGCTTCATCGCCTTCGAGCGCATCATGGCGGCGGAGGCCGGCCGCTTCCCCGCGGTCACCGCGGCGCGCTCCCGGTCGGGCATCGAGCGCGTCTCCGCCATCGTCAGCCGCGTGCTGCGCGAAGACCCTCCGTTCAGCGCCATGGACACCAAGGAGCTGATGCTGCGCTCGCAGATTTTCCTGGCCATGGCCGTGCTGCCCCTGGTGCGCCGTGCCCTCTACGGCGAGCCTCCGATCGAGGACGTCGACAGCAGCTTCATGCCGCGCGCGATCGAGATGTTCCTCGCCGGAAACGCGGAAGG
>JACZJD010000427.1 GCA_014860725.1 Aquamicrobium sp. | reverse complement strand
CCGCCGCCGGCGGCGCTGTCCTCGCTCACCGCCCGCGAGCAGGAAATCCTCGAGCTGCTGTCGGAAGGCCACCAGAACAAGCTCATCGCACACAAGATGTCGCTGTCCGAGCATACGGTGAAGGTCCACGTCCACAACCTCCTGGCGAAGCTGCGCGTCAGCAACCGGACCCAGGCCGCGGCCACCTACCGCAAGGGCCAGATGACGGCGCTCGGCATGGCCCCGCCGATCAAGGCGCCCGACGCGAACGGCGCCGGTGCGGCGGCCGCCTGGTAAGCAGGCGCGTCATGCGCAGCGAGGATCTCCTGCTTCTGATCGGCAAGCTCAACTACGCCTGGACGAACACCGAAAGCCTGCTGATCTACCTGATGGCCTTCCTGATGCGCTCGGGAAAGGACGTGGCGATCGTCACCTTCCTGACGCTCAACACGTCGAGGGCGCGGCTCGACTTCATCGAGCGCCTGCTCAAGCTGGAGTCGACCGATCCGGAGATCCGGGCGCGGCTCGCGCCCATCGTCGCCAGGATGAAGACGGCCGCCCGCGTGCGCAACAAATACAACCACTGCATCTACTCCTTCGACGAGAATGGAGAGATCGAGGCGACGCAGCTTCTGCGGATCGCGGATTACGGCGATACCCTCAAATACGGGAAGATCGAGGCCATCGACGACGCGGAGATCGGGCGGATAGACGAGTCCACATCCGACATCATCATGATAAATCGGTCTATATTCGATTTCATAAGAGAGAAGAATATCAGATACTGAAGCGCGGTATCTTCGGGGGGATTGCAGGGAGCACGAGACAAGACTCCGTCGCCGTCAGTTTGCCGGCATCCGCTCCCGAAATGAAACATGAATCGACACGATCGGGCAACCAGTCAGCGGGGAGCGGGATGGCGAAGAATTCATGATATGATGTCACGAAGCCGTTACAATCATTGATTAATTGAATAATTAATCTTGGTGATTGTTTCATATATATCTTAAATATAGTAATACATATAATATCATGACAGAACTGTCGCGATCATATCCATTGCGTCAGTATTGATGACTTTGTCCTACTGAAAGGATGGAGGAAAGCCAGAATATGTCAGGACTATAACGAATTAGTTTCTGCAATCTACACCGAAGTGTGAAGATAATTCCTTTGATATCTCAACAGGATTGCTTATAATCATCTGTTACCGTATGGGAAGGGGGGCGTGCCTTAGACCGGGATCGGGAGAGGGGCATGCATAGAGCGACAGGCACATCGGATCGAAAACGGATACCGCGGGTGTCCTTCAACACCCTCGGCGTCTGCAGCATAGAAATCAACGGAGTCGTCCAGTCGGCCATACCGTCGAGTTACTTTCGCATAGCCGCCTATCTGCTGCTTTCCGGCGCAAGGATGATGATGTCGCGCCAGCGGCTCGGGTCCTTCTTCTGGCCCGAGGCGGACCCTGAGAAGGCCAGCGCCAATCTCCGCCAGAGCCTCGTGCGCATCCGGCGGTTCCAGGACGAGAACAACTTCCAGCTGATCGGCTCCAACTTCACCCTGGTCTACCTGACGCCCGAGAGCGTCGACTGGGACCTGCGCGACTTCCTCGACGCCCTCGAGAGCGACGAGGAGGGCGCGCTGACCAGGGCCTGCGAGCTCTATGGCGGCGAGCTCCTGGCCGACATCGGCGGCTCCAGCGTCGAGTTCGAGGAATGGCTGTCCGAGCAGCGCGAGCGCCTGCGCAGCCCGTTCATCGAGAAGCTGACCGCCGCCCTTCAGGACGAGGCCGCGCTGTCGCCCGCGGAGCGCGGACCGTGCGCCCGCAAGCTCCTGACGCTCGATCCCTGCAACGAGCAGGCATTCCAGACGCTGATGACCGAGGCCGCCGAGCAGGGCGACCTTGCGCGGCTCCAGCATCTTTTCGAGCGCTGCGAGCCCCAACTGATGAACGAATTCGGGGTGGGCATCTCCTCCGACACGCGCGGCCTCTACTCCGAGCTTGCCCGCAACCTCCACGCGCGCACGCCGCGCAGCGGCTCGAGCTAGCGACGCTCCGGACACGGCGCCAGCGCGCGATCGCCCGGGATCGGGCAGGAAAAGCGAAAAGATCGAGCGTCCCGCCATCGCCGTCGAGCGAGACGCGGCCCCGCCGGTTCGGCCGGCGCCCGGATTCACGCCGGCATCCCTGGCATCCGGCAGCGCCCGGCAACCGCGCTCACGAGAACGGCCGCCCGTTGCGGAACGCGGTCTCGATCGCCGTCCGCATCGGCTTGCGCCGCCATTCGCGGTCGTAGGGCAGGCCGCGATTGTCGGGGCGGCCGCCCTCCTTGTAGGCGAGCCAGGAATCGCGGTCGCTCAGGCCCCATGTCGAGACCGACTTCACCGCGGCGAAATCGAGGACGACGTCGAGATAGCGCCGGACCTCGTCGGCGACCGCGGCGTCGCGCGCCTTGAGCGCCATCTTGCGGTCCTGCTCGCGCACGTCGAGCTCGGTGATCGCGATGCGGAGGCCGAAGCCCGACAGGTCGCGCAGCAGCCCGTAGACGCCGTCGGTGTAGATCCGGCCCTTGCGCAGGTCGAGATGGGCCTGAAGGCCGACGCCGTGCAACGGCACGCCGCGCTTCTTCAGCCCCTCCACCAGCCTGAGGAGGGCGAGGCGGCGGCGGCCCTCCTCGGACGAGGCATATTCCAGCCCGTACTCGTTGAGGAACAGCCGCGCCCCGGGCGCGGTCTCCCGCGCCGTCCAGAACGCCCAGTCGATGTAGTCGGGGCCGAAGGCGCGCAGGAACTGGTTGCGCCGCAGGCCGTTGCCGTCACCGGCCGGGTCGATCGGCTCGTTGACCACGTCCCACTCGTCGATGACGTCGGCATAGCGTGGCATCACGGCCTGGAAATAGCTGCGCACATGGCCCCATTCGCGCGTCTCGGCCAAGAGCGCGTCGGCCCAGGCGGGCATGCCGAGATGCCACAACAGCGTGTGGCCGCGCATGCGCTTGCGTTCGCTGCGCGCGAAGCGGGCGATCCTGTCGGCGTCGTCGAAATCGTAGCGGCCGGGCCGCGGGCACATCCGGTCCCACTTGAACGACCATTCCGGCGTCACCGAGGAACACTCCTTCAGCGCCGTGCGGTAGCCGTGCGAGCGGGAGCGCAGCATGGTGGTGTTGACCGCGGCCCCGAACTCGCGCGCGCTCGCCCGCGCCGCCTGCGCCAGCGGCTGGGTCTCCTTCTCCTCCTCGAACGGCTCGCCCGCCTGCTTGTCGTCGCCGGCGCAGGCCGCCAGCCACGGCTCGAACGAGGCGGCGGCCAGCACTTGCAGGAAACGGCGTCGCTCCATCGGGACATCCATGCGTCGGCAATCGATACCGCGCGCCATGATAGCGCCGCCGTCCCGGCAGGCAACTAATCCGAAAAGATTAGATCATGAAAACGTACTAATCATAAAACGCAATCTTCACATCATATTTCAACTGCGAGTAACATTTGGAATGCTTCTGATAACCCGGTCAAAAGGAAAGGGTTTCAAAGATGTACGCGATAAATATAAAGTCACGCCTGGTCTGCGCGTGCGCCGCGTCTCTGCTTGCGGCATCCGCCGCCCATGCAGAATCCCGGATATCCTTCCTCGCCGCAGGCGAAGCATATGAGGGCCAGCCGGCGTTCGAAATACGCCTCGGCGACAAGGTGATCGGCCGCGGAGAGCTTGCGAAGGCGATCGACACCGTCACGGAAGGCCGTCTGTTCTTCAGTCCCGCCCCGGACGAATATCTCGAACGCTTCGAGTTCCGGATTGCCGACAGGGACTTCAGGCCCGACGCGCCGGTGCGCATCGTCCTCGTCAACGACAGGTTCAAGGAAGAGGGCTGGGGCCGCGACCGCAACCTGTTCGTCCGCTCGATCGAGGTCAACGGCCTGACGGTCCGCGCCGGCGACCTGCGCCTGATGGACGGCAAGGAGGTGCAGACGGTCAACTACCAGGCCGGGCTGCTGCCCGTCTACCACCAGAACCACATGGCCGTGGCCGAGCCGCCCGAGGGAGGCTGGCCGATGCCGGCCGCCGCCGCCCGCAGCAGCCGCCTCACGGCAAAACCCGAAGCAGGCGGCGCCGGAGGTTGATCCGAAAGGTCGACGTTCCGGCGCGACAGGCAACGAAGGAGAATCCGGTGCGCACGCGAAACAGACAATCCCACGGCACTGCCGGTGCGCCCGGAGCGGCGATGACGGCGCTCGTCACGGGCGGGGCCGGCTTCCTCGGCTCGCATCTGTGCGAGCGCCTGATCGGCGAGGGCCACCGCGTCGTCTGCCTCGACAATTTCGACACCGGCCGCCGCGCCAACGTCGCGCATCTCCTCGGCGACGCGCGCTTCCGGCTCCTCGAGCACGACATCCTGCATCCCCTGCCCGACGGCCTGCCGCGCTTCGACGAGATCTACAACCTCGCCTGCCCGGCCTCGCCGGTCCACTACCAGCGCGACGCGGTGAAGACGGCGCTGATCTGCTCGCTCGGCACGCTCAACGTGCTGCACCGCGCCCGCCGCGACGATGCGCGCTTGCTCCATGCCTCGACCTCGGAGATCTACGGCGATCCCGAGGTCCACCCCCAGCCCGAACGCTACTGGGGCAACGTCAATTCGGTCGGGCCGCGCTCCTGCTACGATGAGGGCAAGCGCTTCGCCGAGACGCTCATCACCGACTTCGCCCACCAGACCGGGCTGCGCGCCCGCATCGTGCGCATCTTCAACACCTACGGGCCGCGCATGCAGTTCGACGACGGGCGCGTCGTCTCCAACTTCGTCGTGCAGGCGCTGAAGGGCGAGCCGCTGACCATCTACGGCGACGGCACCCAGACGCGCTCCTTCTGCTATGTCGACGACCTGATCGAGGGCTTCGTCCGCGCCATCCGCTCCGACGAGGCGCTGGACCACCCGGTCAATCTCGGCAACCCCGAGGAATACCAGGTCCTCGCCCTCGCCGGGCAGGTGCTGGCGATGACCGGCTCCTCCTCCCGCATCGTCCATCTCGGCCTGCCGGTCGACGATCCCCGCCGCCGCCGCCCCGACATCTCGCGGGCCCGCGAGCTGCTGGGCTGGCAGCCGCTGACGCCGCTCGCCTTCGGCCTCGCGGCCACGATCGACGAATTCTCGGCCCGGCTGGCGGGCGGCCGACAGCCCGTCCGCCGCTCCGCGCCGGTGCTGGTCTACGGTTGAGGAACGGAACGGGGGAGCCTGTCATGCGCGTCATCGTCGTGGGGTGCGGTTATGTCGGTCTGGTCAGCGGCGCCTGCTTCGCCGAGCTCGGCAACGAGGTCGTCTGCGTCGACGCCAATCCGGCGAGGGTCGCCGAGCTGGAGGCCGGGCATTGCCCGATCTACGAGCCCGGCCTCGAGGAGCTGATCGCGCGCAACCGGCAGGCGGGGCGGCTCTCCTTCGCCCGCTGCCTGCCCTTCCTCGGCCCCGACGTCGATCTGGTGATGATCGCGGTCGGCACGCCGCCGGCGCGCGGCGGCGGCGCGGACCTGTCCGCCGTCCACGCCGTGGCCGAGGAGATCGCGCTCAAGGCCCACGCCCGCATCGTCGTGGCGACCAAATCGACCGTGCCGCCCGGCACGGGCGACGCGGTCGAGCGCATCATCCGCGCCGCCCGCCCCGGCCTCGATGTCTCGGTGGCGTCCAACCCCGAGTTCCTGCGCGAGGGCAGCGCGCTCTCCGACTTCCTGCGCCCCGACCGCATCGTCATCGGCACCCAGGACCCGCAGGCGCGCATCGCGCTGATGCGGCTCTACCGCCCGCTGACCGACGCCGGCGCGCCGCTCGTCGCCACCACGCGCATCGCCGCCGAGATCACCAAATACGCGGCCAACGCCTTCCTCGCGCTCAAGATCACCTTCATCAACGAGATCGCCGACCTGTGCGAGGCGGCCGCCGCCGACGTGCGCGACGTCGCCCACGGCATCGGCCTCGACCACCGCATCGGCAAGGAGTTCCTGCGCGCCGGCCCCGGCTATGGCGGCTCCTGCTTCCCGAAGGACACCTCCGCGCTCGCCGCCACGGCGCGCGAGTTCGGCATGTCGCTGCGGCTGGTCGAGGAGGCGATCCTCGTCAACGAGGAGCGCAAATACGCCATGGGCCACCGCATCATCGACGCGATGGGCGGCGACGTGTGCGGCAAGACGGTGGCGGTGCTCGGCCTCACCTTCAAGCCCAACACCGACGACATGCGCGATTCGCCCGCGCTCGCGCTGATCTCCGTGCTGCAGCAGGCCGGCGCCTCGGTCCGGGTCTACGATCCGCAGGGCATGGACAACGCGGCCGGTTTCCTCACCGGCGTCGCCTTCACCCGGGACGGCTACGAATGCGTCGCCGGCGCCCACTGCGCGGTGCTTGCGACCGAATGGGCCGAGTTCCGGCAGCTCGACCTCGCACGGGTCGCGGCCCGCCTCGCCGCGCCGGTCTTCGTCGACCTGCGCAATGCCATCGACCCCGCCGCGCTCGCCAGGGCGGGGCTTGCGGCCTCGGGCATCGGCTATCCGGTCTCCTCGCTGATCGCCACCCGCGAGAAGCTGGAGCAGGCCGGCGCGCCGGGCAGGCCGGCGC
>JACZJD010000426.1 GCA_014860725.1 Aquamicrobium sp. | reverse complement strand
CACCAGGGCTGCCGCGCCCGAGCGGCGCGACTGAAGCCCTATCCCGCCGCCTGGCGATAGGTCTGGTCGGCGATCACCAGCTTGTTGATCTCCGTCGTGCCTTCGTAGATGCGCAGCGCGCGGATTTCGCGATAGAGGCGCTCGACGGTATTACCCGAGACGACGCCGAGCCCGCCCCAGAGCTGGACGGCCTCGTCGATGACCCGCTGCGCCGCCTCGGTGGCGTGCATCTTGGCCATCGCGGCCTCGCGGGTGACGCGCTCCGCGCCGCTGTCCTTGGCCCAGGCCGAGCGATAGACCAACAGGGCAGAGGCATCCACGGCCGTCGCCATCTCGCCGATCTTCTGCCGGGTGATCTGGAACGCGCTCAGCGGCTCGCCGAAGACCTGCCGCGCAGCGGTGCGCGCCAGCGCCTCGTCGAGCGCGCGGCGGGCGAAGCCGAGCGCGGCGGCGCCGACCGTCGAGCGGAAGACGTCGAGATTGGCCATGGCGATGCGGAAGCCCTGCCCCGGAGCGCCGATCAGGTGGTCGCGCGGGATGCGGCATTTCTCGAAGCGGAGCGTGGCGAGCGGATGCGGCGCGATGACGTCGATGCGCTCGACCACGCCGAAGCCCGGCGTGTCGGCCGGCACGACGAAGGCGGCAAGCCCCCTGGCGCCCGGCGCATCGCCGAGGCGCGCGATCACCACATACTGGTCGGCGATGCCGCCGTTGGAGATCCACGTCTTGACGCCGTCGAGCACGTAGGCGTCGCCGTCCTCGACCGCGCGCGTCGCGATCGCGCCGGCATCGGAGCCCGTATCGGGCTCCGACATCGCAAGCGCCGCCACCTTGCGGCCGGTGGCGATGCCGTCGAGGAAGCGCCGCTTCTGCTCGGCCGTGCCGAACAGGCTGATCGGACCGGTGCCGAGGCCCTGCATGACGAAGGCGAAGTCGGCGAGCCCGTCATGGTAGGCCAGCACCTCGCGGGCGAGGCACAGCGAGCGCACGTCGAGCGCCGCGTGGCGGCCGCCGGCCTCGGCCGGAACGCACAGCGCCAGGAAGCCGGCCTCGCCCAGCGCCCGGACGTAGCCGAGGCAGGCCGCATCGAGCTCCGCATTGCCATGCGGATGCGGCGGCTCCATGCCAATGCGGCCGGCGGCCCAGCCGTCGAGGTCGGCGGCGAGAGCCCGGTGGCGCTCCTCGAAGAACGGCCAGTTGCGGTAGGTCCTGTCGGGCATCGGGGTCGCCTTTCCGCGTAGAAGCAGGGAGATGGAGCCTTTTTCGCGACTTCGGAGAGAAGCGGAAAATGCTCTAGTTGCCTTGGAAGACCGGCCTCTCCTTGGCGACGAAGGCGAGATAGGCGCGCTCGTAGTCCTTCGTCTGCATGCAGATCGCCTGCGCCTGGGCTTCGGCCTCGATCGCCTCGTCGATGCCCATGTTCCACTCCTGATGGATGCACTTCTTGGTCATGGAGTGGGCGAAGGTCGGCCCGGCGCGCAGGCTTCTCGCGAGCTTCATCGCCTCGTCCAGCACGGCCTCCGACGATGCGAGCTTGTTGTAGAAGCCCCAGCGCTCGGCTTCCTCGCCGCCCATGGCGCGGCCGGTGTAGAGAAGCTCGGAGGCGCGGCCGACGCCGATGATGCGCGGCAGGATGTTGCAGGCTCCCATGTCGGCGCCGGCAAGGCCGACGCGCACGAACAGGAACGCCACCTTCGATTCCGGCGTGCCGACCCGCAGGTCCGACGCCATCGCCACGATCGCGCCGGCGCCGGCGCACACGCCGTCGACGGCGGCGACGATCGGCTGCGGGCAGGCGCGCATCTCCTTGACGAGGTCGCCGGTCATGCGCGTGAAGGAGAGCAGGCCGTCCATGTCGTCGGCGCGCTGCATCTCGACCAGCGGACCGATGATCTCGTGGACATCGCCGCCGGAGCAGAAATTGCCGCCGGCGCCGGTGACGACCACCACCTTGACCTCGGGCGCGTGGCGCAGGTCGTGGAAGGTGTCGCGCAGCTCGGCATAGGAGTCGAAGGTGAGCGGGTTCTTGCGCTCGGGCCGGTTGAGCGTGATCGTCGCGACGCCGTCGTCGAGCTCCCATTTGAAGTGCTGCGGGCAGAAGTCGCTGAAATCGACGCGGCCGGGACGGAAGCGCGCTTTGGTGGACATGGTCTTCTCTCCTTGGTCTTCGGAACTGGCGCGGGCGGGCCGCCCGCCGGCCGGTCAGGCGCCTGCC
>JACZJD010000425.1 GCA_014860725.1 Aquamicrobium sp. | reverse complement strand
GGGGACTTTCGTCCTCGTCCTCTTCCCACTCGGCAACCATTCTTCAGTCCTCCAGAAACGAAAAAGGGGAGATGGCGGCCCATCTCCCCTGATCCTTTTCCGGACTGTCCGGACACCGGTTCCCGAGATGGGGCGCCGGTGTTTGGTGTCGCGGTACCGGCTTATTCCGCAGCTTCCGTAATCGGGTTGACCGATACGTAGGTTCGGCCGTTGGCTTTGCGGGCAAACGACACGGCACCGGCCTCAAGGGCGAAAAGGGTATGGTCCTTGCCCATGCCGACATTGGTGCCCGGATGCCACTTGGTGCCGCGCTGACGGATGATGATGTTGCCGGCGACGACGGCTTCGCCGCCGAACTTCTTGACGCCGAGGCGCTTGGATTCGGAATCGCGACCGTTACGCGAGGAACCGCCAGCTTTCTTGTGTGCCATGGGTTTTCTCCTTCAGTTCCTGTCTTACTCGGCCTGCTCCGCGGCGGCCTCGGCCTTCTTGGGCGCGGCCTTCTTCGCGGGCTTCTTCTCCGCCGCCTCGCCGGCGGCCTCTTCCTTCTTCGCGGCCGCCTTCTTCGAAGGCTTGGCGCCGCCCGTCAGGATCTCGGAGATGCGGACGGTGGTCAGCAGCTGGCGATGGCCGCGCTTGCGGCGCGAATTCTGGCGGCGGCGCTTCTTGAACGCGATGACCGTCTTGGCCTTGCCCTGCTCGACGACCTCGACGGCGACCGCGGCACCTTCCACGAAGGGCGCGCCGATGGTGACGTCGTCGCCCTCGCCGAAGGCGAGCACGGAGTCCAGGGTGACGATGTCGCCGACTTCGCCGGCCACCTTCTCGATCCTCAGAACGTCGTCGGCGGCGACGCGGTACTGCTTACCGCCGGTCTTGATGACTGCGAACATGTCTTGCCTTTCGCTGTTCGGTCCGGCCTCTCCAGGGACCGCTCGCGCGGTCGGGCCGTCTTCTTGTCAGTCGGTTGCGGGTGGACGTCCTGCCGCGAATTTCACGCATAGAACGACCGGCGCGGAGAGCCTCCACGCCGGATTTGCGCCCCCGATACAGGAGACGGCAAATCGAGTCAAGCAAGGTCCCGGGCAGGGACCGGGCCGGGCACCGGGCGGGACGGCCGGTTTGCCGTCGCGGCTCCACTGGTCTAGGAGGGTGCGACGGCGCGGCGAGACGCCGCCCGCGACACAGGACAGGACGGGGACATGGCGGACGAGGACTACATCTACGACGAGGTGAGCGGCGAGTGGCTGCCGGCCTCCGAGATCGCGGCGCGGACGCAGGCCGGCGCGGTCGAGGTCAGGGACGCCAGCGGCAACGTGCTCGCCGACGGCGATTCCGTCGTCCTGATCAAGGACCTCAAGGTCAAGGGCGCGGGCCAGACGCTGAAGCAGGGCACGGTGATCCGCTCGATCCGCCTCACCGACAATCCCGAGGAGATCGACTGCCGCCACGAGGCGATCAAGGGTCTCGTCCTGCGCACGGAGTTCGTGCGCAAGCGCTGACAGGCGCTATACCGCGGCCGAGTGGCGCGCGGTGCCGCGGGCGAGGTAACCGTCGAAGCGGGCGGCGACGAGCCGGATCAGCGGCCGCTTCGCCTGCGGCACGACGAAGCGCTCGCCCTCGCGCACCAGCGCGGGCTCCGGCTTCTCCTCGGCCAGCAGCGCGGCCTCGGCCAGCACCGGCGTCGCCGCCTGCCCGAAGCGGGCCGCCGCCTCGGCGGCGGAGAAGGCGAAGTCGCACATCAGCCGCTCGATCACCCAGGCGCGCAGCCGGTCGTCGTCGCTGAAGGCGATGCCGCGCGCCGTCGCCAGCGCGCCCTCGTCGACGCGGCGCTGATATTCGCCGGTGGCGGTGATGTTCTGGGCGTAGCCCTGACGGTAGCGGCTGACGGAGGACGGGCCGAGGCCGATCAGCGTCTCGCAGCCGTCGTCGGTGTAGCCCTGGAAGTTGCGCTTCAACTCGCCGGCCGCCGCCGCCCGGGCCAGCGAATCGCCCGGCAGCGCGAAATGGTCGAGGCCGATGGTGTCGTAGCCGGCGCGGCGGATGACGTCGGCCGCGGCGAGCGACTGCGCCAGCCGCTCCTCGGTGCCGGGCAGCGCCTCCTCGTCGATCATGGTCTGGTGCTTCTTGAACCACGGCACATGGGCGTAGCCGAACAGCGCGATGCGCTCGGGCCGGAGCGACAGCACCTTCTCGACCGTGGCGACGACGCTACGCTGCGTCTGGTGCGGCAGGCCGTAGAGGACGTCGAGGTTGACCGAGCCGACGCCGCGGGCTCTGAGGCCATCGATCACCGCCCTGGTGTCCTCGAAGCTCTGGTCGCGGTTGATCGCCTTCTGCACCTTCTCCTCGAAATCCTGGATGCCGAGGCTGGCGCGCGTCATGCCGATGTCGGCGAGCGCGTCGAGGCGGGCCTCGTCCATGTCGTTGGGGTCGATCTCGACCGAGATCGAGGCGTCGGGCAGGAAGGTGAAATGCTCGCGAAGCGCGGCCATCAGCGCGCGCATGTCGTCGGGCGCGACGAGCGTCGGCGAGCCGCCGCCGAAATGCAGCGCCGCCACTTGTCCCCGGCCGCCGACCTTCGCCGCCACGGTGCGGATTTCGCGGTGCAGGCTTTCGAGGAAGGTCGCGACGGGCTTGTAGTGCCGCGTCTGCTTGGTGTGGCAGGCGCAGAACCAGCACAGCCGGTCGCAGAACGGCACGTGGATATAGAGCGACAGCCGCTCGTCCTGCGGGATGGCGGCGAGCCAGCCCTCCACGACCGCGGCGTCGATTCCGGGGTGGAAGTGCGGCGCGGTGGGATAGCTGGTGTAGCGGGGGGCCGTGTCGGCCTGCATCGGCGCATTCATGGGGCGCGCTCCTTCGTCGGTTCGCACCTTCTCGCGCGTCGCGAGGGTGGCGTCCTTGACTTTTGTCAAGTAGTGTCCGGGGGCAGACAATCTGACGCGGGACGCGGAGCATCGAGAGGTGCTAGGAGAAGCCGGCCGTTCCCTGGTTGAGGGCGATCGTGCGCAACGATATCCAGACCGACGACATTCCCGTTCTCTGCGCCTCGTGCGAAGCGCGTCACCGTGGCATCTGCGCCGCGCTCGACGCCGCGCAGCTCATCGCGCTGGCCAGAGCCTCGCACAAGCACCGCGCCGGCGAGGGCGAGGAGCTGGTGGGCGAGGCCGAGAGCATCGAAAGCTACTCCAACGTCCTTTCCGGCGTCGTCAAGCTGACCAAGACCCTGTCCGACGGCCGGCAGCAGATCGTCGGCCTGCGGTTCCCGTCCGATTTCCTCGGCCGCCCGTTCCGGGTGGAGAGCAAGCTGAACGCGGAAGCCGCGACCAAGGTGTCGCTGTGCTCGTTCCCGCGCGGCGCCATCGAGCGGATGATGAAGGAGCAGCCGGACCTCGAGCACCGCCTGCTGCAGCAGACGCTGAAGGAGCTGGACGAGGCGCGCGAGTGGATGGTGACGCTCGGCCGCAAGACCGCGGCGGAGAAGGTCGCGAGCTTCCTGCTCCTGATCGCCAAGAACATCGACCCCACCGCCGCCGACAACCGGCGCTCGGCCACCTTCGAGCTGCCGCTGACGCGCGCGGACATCGCCGACTTCCTCGGCCTGACCATCGAGACGGTCAGCCGCCAGTTCACGCGGCTCAGGGCCGACGGCGTCATCGCCATCGAGAACAACCGCCACGTCACCGTGCCCAGCATGGCGAAGCTCGAGGCGCGCTCGGGCAGCTAGGGCGGGACGGGTTGCGGCCGATCGACCGCCGCCGTCATCCCGGCCAAGGCCGCGAAGCGGCCGCCGAGCCGGGACCCATTGGCCAGAAAATCGTCGGGCGCGGCCCGGCTCAAAGTGCAGCTATAGTAATAATGCCCCCGCGAACCCGCCACCCGGCCGTGCCGCTCAATGGGTCCCGGCTCTCGCTCCGCTCGGCCGGGATGACAGCCGTGGCGCTGGGCCGATCCGAACTCAATCTTCCCCTGGATCAGGCCGGTTTGCGGCGATGTGCTTGGAAACGTCCGGGGAATCGATCAGGGCGAGCGGTTTCCGCGCGTTGCCGTCAGCCGCGTGACGGCTCCCTCAGCCGGGGATGTCGCGCGCCAGCACCGGCATGACGTGCTCGCGCTCGAAGGCGATGTGGCGGCGCACCGCCTCGAAGAAGGCGCGCAGCATGAAGCCGAGCGCCTCGGGGTTGTCGATGGCCGAGCCGTGGCCGATGACGAACAGCACGTCGGCGAGGTCCTGCGCGGCGCATTCGTCCTCGACATGCTCGGCCTTGAGGCGGCGGATCGAGGCGTCCCCGACCGAAGGCGGCGTCGCCGCGGCGGCGAAGGCGGGGAAGACGTGCTCCTCCTCGTAGGCGTGGCTTTCCTTGAGCAGCGGCACGATGCGGGCGGCGATGGTCAGGCACAGATGCCGGTCCACGTGCCGCGGCAGGCCGTCGGCGATCTTCTCCAGATCGTCGCACAGGCGCAGCTTCTCCTCGTGGGCGCGGCCCATGTCGAGGCACGGCACGCTGCGGCCGGGCAGGCACGCGGTCGAGACCGGACAGACGTCGGGCGCGTCGCAAAGGAGGCCGCCGCTGTCCTTGCCCGCTGTCAATTCAGCCTCCGCCATCATTATTGATTGTTATGGTGCAGCATTGCCAGAACATTGGCGAAAAAACCTTGACTTGGATCAAGGCGGGATCGGGCGATGAGGAGGAAAGGCTTTCAGGGGGAAGCTGGCCCGGCCTTCGCGCGGGTCTGTCTTGCCCATGCCACAACGCCGCCGATCAGGGGACCGGACAATGAAATTTGCAGCTGAGATTTTCGGCATAGGGCTGTTCGCCTTCGTCGCGCTGATGGGCGCGGCGTTCGCGGCGGACGACCTGTTCCAGCAGCACATGTGGGTGCTGTTCTTCACGCTCGTGGTTTTCGCCGCGATCCTGATGCGGCGCACGAGCTTCGCGTCGGTCGCGCCGGCCGACCAGTCCGCCTATATGGACGACGTGATCCGCTACGGCGCGATCGCCACGACGTTCTGGGGCGTGGTCGGGTTCCTGGTCGGCGTCGTGGTGGCGCTGCAGCTCGCCTTCCCGCAGCTCAATTTCGAGCCGTGGCTCACCTTCGGCCGCATGCGGCCGCTGCACACCTCGGCCGTCATCTTCGCCTTCGGCGGCAACGCGCTGATCGCCACGTCGTTCTACGTGGTGCAGCGCACGAGCCGCGCGCGGCTGTTCGGCGGCAACCTCGCCTGGTTCGTGTTCTGGGGCTACCAGCTCTTCATCGTCATGGCGGCGACCGGCTATCTGCTCGGCATCACCCAGAGCCGCGAATATGCCGAGCCGGAATGGTATGTCGACCTGTGGCTGACCGTCGTCTGGGTCGCCTATCTCTTGGTGTTCCTCGGCACGATCCTCAAGCGTAAGGAACCGCACATCTACGTCGCCAACTGGTTCTACCTGTCGTTCATCGTGACCATCGCGATGCTGCACGTGGTGAACAACCTGGCGGTGCCGGTCTCGATCGCCGGGGTCAAGAGCTACTCGGCCTTCTCGGGCGTGCAGGACGCGCTGACGCAGTGGTGGTACGGCCACAATGCGGTCGGCTTCTTCCTCACCGCCGGCTTCCTCGGCATGATGTACTACTTCGTGCCCAAGCAGGCCGAGCGGCCGGTCTATTCCTACCGGCTGTCGATCATCCACTTCTGGGCGCTGATTTTCCTCTACATCTGGGCTGGTCCGCACCATCTGCACTACACCGCGCTGCCCGACTGGGCGCAGACGCTCGGCATGGTGTTCTCGGTGATGCTGTGGATGCCGTCCTGGGGCGGCATGATCAACGGCCTGATGACGCTGTCGGGCGCCTGGGACAAGGTCCGCACCGACCCGATCATCCGCATGATGGTGGCCGCGATCGCCTTCTACGGCATGGCCACCTTCGAGGGGCCGATGATGTCGATCAAGGCGGTCAACTCGCTCAGCCACTACACCGACTGGACCATCGGCCACGTGCATTCCGGCGCGCTCGGCTGGAACGGCCTCATCACCTTCGCCGCGCTCTACTACATGGTGCCGCGGCTGTGGGGCCGGCAGCGCCTCTACTCGATGCGCCTGGTGTCGTGGCACTTCTGGCTCGCCATGCTCGGCATCGTCGTCTACGCGGCGGTGATGTGGGTGTCCGGCATCATGCAGGGCCTGATGTGGCGCGAGTACGACGAGCAGGGCTTCCTGGTCTACTCCTTCGCGGAGACCGTGCAGGCCATGTTCCCCTACTACGTGGCGCGTGCCGCGGGCGGGGCCCTGTTCCTCGCCGGCGCTCTGGTGATGGCCTACAACCTGACCATGACCATCCTCGGGCACGAGCGCGAGGAAGAGCCGATCGGCGGCGCCGCCCCGAAGCCCGCCATCCAGCCTGCCGAATAGGAGCCGACAATGGCACTCATTGACAAACACAAGGTTCTCGAGCGCAACGCCACGCTGCTGCTCGCCGGCTCGCTGCTGGTGGTCACGGTCGGCGGCATCGTCGAGATCGTGCCGCTGTTCTATCTCGAGAACACCATCGAGAAGGTCGAGGGCATGCGGCCCTACTCGCCGCTGGAGCTCGCCGGGCGCAACATCTACATCCGCGAGGGCTGCTACGTCTGCCACTCGCAGATGATCCGCCCGTTCCGCGACGAGGTCGAGCGCTACGGCCATTACAGCCTGGCTGCGGAATCGATGTACGACCATCCGTTCCAGTGGGGCTCGAAGCGGACGGGGCCGGACCTCGCCCGCGTCGGCGACCGCTACTCCAACGAGTGGCACGTCCAGCACCTGATCGACCCGCGCTCGGTGGTGCCGGAATCGATCATGCCGAGCTACGGCTTCCTCAAGGACACCAAGCTCGACGTGCGCAACGTCTCGACGCATCTGGTCGCCAACGCCCGCGTCGGCGTGCCCTACACCGAGGAGATGATCGAGAACGCGCAGGCCGACCTCGTGGCCCAGGCCGACCCCAACGCCGACACCTCCGGCGTCGAGGCGCGCTACCCCAAGGCCAAGCTCGGTGACTTCGACGGCAACCCGGCCGCGCTGACCGAGATGGACGCGCTGGTCGCCTATCTGCAGATGCTCGGCACGCTGGTCGATTTCTCGACCTACGACGAAGCCGCCGGCTACCGCTGAGGAGGGCGCGATGGAAACCTACACCGCCTTGCGACAGTTCGCCGATTCCTGGGGCCTGCTCGCCATGACGCTGTTCTTCGTCGGCGTGGTGATCTTCACCTTCCGTCCCGGCAGCCGCAAACAGGCCGAAGAGGCCGCCCGCATTCCCCTCAAGGACGACTGAGATGAGCGACAAACACATCGACGAGGTCACCGGCATCTCCACCACCGGCCACGAGTGGGACGGCATCCGCGAGCTCAACAACCCGCTGCCGCGCTGGTGGCTGTGGACCTTCTACGCCACCATCGTGTGGGCGCTCGCCTATACGATCGCCTATCCGGCATGGCCGCTGATCTCCTCGGCGACCTCGGGCATGCTCGGCTGGTCGAGCCGCGGCGAGCTGCGCGCCGAGCTGACCGCGGCCGAGGCCAGCCGGGCCGAATATGCGGCGCGGGTGGCCGAGCTGCCGATCGACGAGATCATGGCCGACGACACGCTCCGGCAGTTCGCCACCTCGGCGGGCGCGGCGGCGTTCCGGGTCAACTGCGTGCAGTGCCACGGCTCGGGCGCGGCCGGCTCCCCCGGCTATCCCAACCTCAACGACGACGAGTGGCTGTGGGGCGGCACGGCGGAGGACATCCTCTACACCATCGCCCACGGCGTCCGCTTCGCCGGCAATGACGAGACCCGCTACTCCGAGATGACGGCCTTCGCCGACATCCTCGACCGCGAGGAGATCGCCACGGTCGCGGCCTATGTGAAGTCGCTCTCCGAGGGCGGCGACATCGCCGGGCCGGGGGCCGACATCTACGCCGACAACTGCTCTTCCTGCCACGGCGAGACCGCCAAGGGCGAGCCGTCGCTCGGCGCGCCGGACCTCACCGACGCGATCTGGCTCTACGGCTCGAGCATCGAGGAGATCACGACGCAGATCCGCACGCCGCGCCACGGCGTCATGCCGGCATGGCAGGCGCGCCTGGGCGAGACCACGGTCAAGGAACTCGCCGTCTACGTCCATTCGCTCGGCGGCGGGCAGTAGGACGGCGGACACGACTCCGGCCGACAGGCATACGGACGGGCCGGCAAGAGGGGGACGGGGCCGGTGCGGCGTTTTGGCCGCGCCGGCCTCCGCGTCTTCCGGGGGGTCGGCGGTCTTGATATGAATCAAGGCCAGCGGAGGAGATTGGGAGCATCTGCACTGAAGCGGGCTGCCCCGTCCCGCAGGAGAATGCCATGACGACCACGTCGATCGAGGTTGAACGGCACGACGCCGAAGCCGTCAACTCGGCGAAAGTGCGCCAGCCGCTCTACGCGGCCCGCAAGAAGATCTTTCCCAAGCGCGCCTCGGGGCAGTTTCGCCGCTTCAAATGGCTGGTCATGTTCGTGACGCTCGGCATCTACTACCTGACGCCGTGGCTACGCTGGGACCGCGGGCCGCACGCGCCCGACCAGGCGGTGCTGATCGACCTCGCCAACCGGCGCTTCTATTTCTTCTTCATCGAGATCTGGCCGCAGGAGTTCTTCATCGTCGCCGGCCTGCTGGTCATGGCGGGGCTCGGCCTGTTCCTCATCACCTCGACGGTCGGGCGCGCGTGGTGCGGCTACACCTGCCCGCAGACGGTGTGGGTCGACCTCTTCCTCGTGGTCGAGCGCGCGCTCGAGGGCGACCGCAACGCCCGCATCAGGCTGGAGGGCGAGCCGTGGGGCCTGCGCAAGATATGGCTGCGCACGGCCAAGCACGCGATCTGGATCGCGATCGCGGTCGCGACCGGCGGCGCGTGGATCTTCTATTTCGCCGACGCGCCGACGCTTTTGGTCGACTTCTTCACCGGCAACGCCGCCCCCGTCGCCTACATGACGGTGGCGCTCCTCACCGCCACCACCTACACCTTCGGCGGGCTGATGCGCGAGCAGGTCTGCACCTATATGTGTCCGTGGCCGCGCATCCAGGCAGCCATGCTCGACGAGAACTCGCTGACCGTCACCTACAACGACTGGCGCGGCGAGCCGCGCACGCGCGGCGCCAAGAAGGCGGCCGCCGCCGGCAAGGTCGCGGGCGACTGCGTCGACTGCAACGCCTGCGTCGTCGTCTGCCCGATGGGCATCGACATCCGCGACGGCCAGCAGCTCGAATGCATCACCTGCGCGCTGTGCATCGACGCCTGCGACGCGGTGATGGACAAGCTCGGCCGTGCGCGCGGCCTGATCTCCTACGCCACCCTCGCCGACTACAACGCCAACATGGCGGTCGTCACCGGCGGCGGCAGCCACCCCATCGACCCCTCCCTCGTCCACAAGCCGGACGGCAGCCTCGCCGACGGCATCGTGCCGTTCCACGTGTCGCGCATCTTCCAGCCGCGCGTCTTCATCTACTTCGCCGGCTGGGCGCTGATCGGCCTGGCGCTGGTCTACGCGCTGATGGCGCGCGACAGGCTGGAGGTCAACGTCCTGCACGACCGCAACCCGCAATTCGTGGTGCTGTCGGACGGCTCGATCCGGAATGGCTACACGGTCAAGCTCCTGAACAAGATCGCCCAGCCGCGCGAGGTCACGGTGGCCATCGACGGGCTGCCGGGCGCGGCGATGAGCGTCGTCGGCATCGACCGGCCGGAGGACACCGCCTTCGACATTGCGCTCGACCCCGACCGGCTGAAGACGCTGAAGATCTACGTCCGCCAGCCGCGCGAGCTGGTCGACGGGCGGGTGCAGAATTTCCGCTTCCTTGTCGAAGACCCCGCAAGCGGCGAGAATGCCGCCTACACCGCCAATTTCGACGCCCCGGAGTGACGAAGATGAGCGACCGCAGCACACAGGGACGCGAGTTCACCGGCAAGCACATGCTGGCCATCATGCTCGCCTTCTTCGGCGACATCATCGCCGTCAACCTGACGATGGCGACGCTCGCCCGCACGAGCTGGGCCGGCCTCGTGGTGCAGAACACCTACGTCGCCAGCCAGCAATTCAACCAGAAGGCGGAGGAAGGCCGCGAGCAGGCCGCGCTCGGCTGGCAGGCCGAACTGTCGATCCGCGACGG
>JACZJD010000424.1 GCA_014860725.1 Aquamicrobium sp. | reverse complement strand
GCCATCGTCGAGGCGATGGCCGGCGGTCTGATCGGCGGCCCCGTCGGCGCGGGCCTCGATTCGCGCGACCGCAGGCGGGCGCTCGAAGCCGAATATCGGGCGCTGGAATACATGTCGGCCGGGCAGGGCGTGTCGTGGGGTGACCGCGGCGGCCGGCGTCACGGCGAGGTGGTCGCGGGCTCGCCCTATCGCGTCGGCTCGCAGGACTGCCGGCAGTATAGCCACACCGTCCACGTCAACGGCCGGTCGCAGACCGCGCGCGGAACCGCCTGCCGCAATCCGGACGGAAGCTGGACGCCGCTGGCCTAGGAGCCGGACCGCCAAAAAGCCGCACTCGTTCGTCATTGGCATCGGCTGACGCAGCGATTATCTGGTTAGCCATGTTAGCCATGCCCTTCTGGATCACAGCCGCACTGTTGACGTTGCTCGCCTGTCTGGCGGTGCTCCTGCCGTTGGCCCGCCGCAAGGCCGCCGAGACGGACGGCTCCGGCTTCGACCTCGCCGTCTATCAGGACCAGCTCGCGGAGCTCGACCGCGACCTCGCCCGCGGCGCGATCGACGGTGCGGAGGCGGCCGAAGCGCGCGCCGAGATCGGGCGCCGCATTCTCAAGCTTTCCGGACAGCAGACGAAAGAGAGCGAAGGCGCGGGCAGCCGCGCCGGCCGCATCATCGCCACGCTGGCCGTGCTCGCCGTGCCGGTCGCGAGCTGGGGCATCTACGCCGCCATCGGCTCGCCGCATCTGCCCGCGCAGCCGCTTCAGGCCCGGCTCGATCGCAACCCGGCCGAGAACACCGTCTTCGAGCTGGTGGCGCGCGCCGAACGGCACCTCGACGCCAACCCCGAGGACGGGCGCGGCTGGGAAGTGCTCGCGCCGATCTACAGCCGCATCGGCCGCCATGCCGAGGCGGCAGAGGCCCATGCCAACGCCATCCGGCTGCTCGGCTCGACTGCCGCGCGGGAACTCGCGCATGGCGAGGCGCTGACGGCCGCGGCCGGCGGCGCGATCACGCCCGAGGCCAAAGCCGCGTTCGACAGGGCGCTGACGCTGGAGCCGAAGAACCTCAGGGCGCGCTTCCTCATGGCTGCCGCGCTGGCGCAGGAAGGAAGCCGCGACGAGGCCGTTGCCGCCTTCAGCGCGATCCTCGTCGATCTGCCGGAGGCCTCGCCCTGGCGGCCGACGATCACCCAGGCGCTCGCCGATCTCGGCGGCACCGCGCAGCCCGGCCCGACCGCGGAGGAAATCGACGCCGCCGGATTGATCTCGGACAAGGACCGTGCCGAAATGATCGGCGAGATGGTGTCAGGCCTCGACCGCAGGCTGCGCGAGAATCCGGACGACCCGGAAGGCTGGCAGCGGCTGGTGCGCTCCTATGTCGTGCTGGAGAGGCCGGACGAGGCAGCCGATGCCCTGGCGCGCGGAATCGACGCGCTCGGGCGCGGCAGCGAGGCGGCGGCCGAGCTTCAGGCCTTCGCCGCCGGGCTCGGTGTGGAAGCGAAGGAGTAGGACGCAATGACGCGCAAGCAGAAGCGGCTTTCGGTGATCGGCGGAGCGATGGGGTTTCTGGCCGTTTCCGCTGCCCTGGTCTTCTATGCGCTCGGACAGAAGACGTCGTACTTCTACATGCCGGCTGAGCTTCAGACCGCCTCGGTCGAGCCCGGCCAGCGCATCCGCCTTGGCGGTCTGGTCGAGAAGGGGACCGTGGTGCGCGGCGAGGGGACCGAGGTCGCGTTCTCCGTCACCGATCAGGTCCATTCGGTCCAGGTCGCCTATAGCGGCATCCTGCCGGACCTCTTCCGCGAGGAGCAGGGCATCGTCACGGAAGGCGCCTTCCGTCCCGACGGCGTGTTCGTGGCCGACAGCGTGCTTGCCAAGCACGACGAGAACTACATGCCGAAAGAGGTGGCCGACGGCCTGAAGGAGACCGGCCTGTGGCAGCACGCCGAATAAGACTGCCTGAGGCAACCGGAGCGGTGCGATGATCGTCGAGCTGGGACATTTCGCGCTGGTGCTGGCCTTTGCGCTGTCGCTGGTGCAGTTCGCGGTTCCGCTGGCCGGCACCCGCCTTCACGACAGCCGGCTCGTCGCCGTCGCCGGGCCCTCCGCCGTCGCCGGGTTCGCCCTGACGGCGCTCGCCTTCGCCGTGCTGACGGCGGCCTACGTCCAGTCCGATTTCTCCCTCGTCAATGTCTGGGAGAACTCGCACTCGGACAAGCCGATGCTCTACAAGGTCACCGGCGTATGGGGGAACCACGAGGGGTCTATGCTCCTGTGGGTGCTCATCCTCGCCTTCTTCGGCGCGCTGGTGGCGTGGTTCGGCGGCAATCTCCCCGCGAGCCTGCGCGCCAACGTGCTGTCGGTGCAGGGGCTGGTCGGCGCGGCCTTCCTGCTGTTCATCCTCGCCACCTCCAATCCCTTTGCCCGGCTCGATCCCGCGCCGCTCGAGGGCCGCGACCTGAACCCGATCCTCCAGGACATCGGCCTCGCGGTCCATCCGCCGCTGCTCTATCTCGGCTATGTCGGCTTCTCGGTCTGCTTCTCCTTCGCCGTCGCGGCGCTGATCGAGGGCAGGATCGACGCGGCATGGGCGCGCTGGGTCCGGCCGTGGACGCTCGCCGCCTGGATCTTCCTTACCGGCGGCATCGCCATGGGCTCCTACTGGGCCTATTACGAGCTCGGCTGGGGCGGCTGGTGGTTCTGGGACCCGGTCGAGAACGCCTCGTTCCTGCCGTGGCTGTCGGGCACGGCGCTGCTCCATTCCGCCATCGTGATGGAGAAGCGCTCGGCGCTGAAGATCTGGACGCTGCTTCTCGCCATCCTCACCTTCTCGCTGTCGCTGCTCGGCACCTTCCTCGTCCGCTCGGGCGTGCTGACCTCCGTCCACGCCTTCGCCACGGACCCGGCGCGCGGCCTCTTCATCCTCCTCATCCTCGTCTTCTTCATCGGCGGCTCGCTGGCGCTGTTCGCGACGCGCGCCGGGACGCTGACGCAGGGCGGCATGTTTCACCCGGTCTCGCGCGAAGGCGCGCTCGTCCTCAACAACCTGTTCCTGACGACGGCGGCCGCGACGGTGCTGATCGGCACGCTCTATCCGCTGCTGGTCGAGGCGGTGACGGGCGACAAGATCTCGGTCGGCGCGCCGTTCTTCAACCTGACCTTCATTCCGCTCGCCGTGCCGCTTCTGTGCGCGGTACCGTTCGGGCCGCTTCTGGCGTGGAAGCGCGGCGATCTGTGGGCCGTGTCGCAGCGCCTCTACGCGGCCTTCGGCGGTGCGCTCATCGCCGTAATCGTCGTCTGGTCGGCCGTCGACGGCGCCGGCGTGCTGGCCGCGCTGGGCATCGGTCTCGGTGTGTGGCTCATGCTCGGCGCGCTGACCGATCTCGGCGTCAAGGCCGGGATCGGCAGGGAAGGGCCTGCGGTCGTCCTGCGCCGGCTTGCCGGCCTGTCGCGCTCGATCTGGGGCACGGCGGTGGCGCATTTCGGGGTCGGCGTGACGGTGCTCGGCATCGTCGCCGTGACCTCGCTGGAAACCGAGCACATCCAGGTCATGCGTCCCGGCGACACGGTCCCGGTCGCGGGCTACACGCTGCGCTTCGAGGGGCTCCAGCCGCATCGCGGGCCGAACTTCACCGAGGAGCAGGGCCGCTTCACCTATTTCAGCGGCGGCCGCAAGGTCGGCGAGATGGTGTCCTCGAAGCGGCTCTACACCGCGCGCCAGATGCCGACGACGGAAGCCGGGATCGCCACGCGCGGCTTCAGCCAGCTCTATGTCGCGCTGGGCGACGCCACCTCCGACGGCGGCATCGTCGTGCGCGCCTGGTGGAAGCCGCAGGTGCTGCTGATCTGGATCGGCGGGCTGGTGATGATGGCGGGCGGAACGGTCTCGCTGCTCGAC
>JACZJD010000423.1 GCA_014860725.1 Aquamicrobium sp. | reverse complement strand
GACGAAATCGGGATTGTTGACCGCCGCCGTGTTGATCGAGACCTTGTCGGCGCCGGCCAGAAGCAGCTTGCGGATGTCGGCGACCTGGCGGACGCCGCCGCCGACGGTCAGCGGCATGAAGCACTGCTCGGCCGTGCGCGCGACGACGTCGAAGATGGTCTCGCGGTTGTCGGACGAGGCGGTGATGTCGAGGAAGCACAGCTCGTCGGCGCCGGCCGCGTCATAGGCGCGCGCCGCCTCGACCGGATCGCCGGCGTCGATCAGATCGACGAAGTTGACGCCCTTGACGACGCGGCCGTCCTTGACGTCGAGGCAGGGGATGATGCGGGCTTTCAAGGTCAAAGGACGACCTCCCTTTTTGTTTGCGCGTCCTCGCCGCTCCGCGGCTGCGGACGACGCGAGCCGTCCCTGACGTCGAGGCAGGAAATGATGCGGGCTTTCAGCATCGGCTTTTCTCCAGCGCGGCGAGGACGTCGACCAGCAGCCGGCAGGCGACCGGCGGAACTTTCGCCCCGGGATCGAAGGCCGGGTCGTAGGCGGTAAGGGTCAGGCCGGCGACCGGGACCGAGGCCGCCACCCCGCAAACCGCCTGCCGCAGCCGGTCGGGGTCCGGCCCGCCCGGCCGGGCGTAGCGGTTCACCCGCAGGGCACTGGGATCGTGCACGTCGAGATCGACATGCAGATGCGTCCGGGCGATGCCGGCCGCTCCCAGCCTTCCTGCCTTTTCCGGCGCCTCCGCGCAGGAGGCCCGCATCACCGGCAGCCGCTGCAGCAGCTCCAGCTCGTCGGGGTCGAGATCGCGCGCGTCGGCGAGCAGGCAGTTCTGCGGCTCGACCGGCCGGAAGCCCGGGATCGCCCGCGCCATCGGCCGCCAGCACAGCCCCAGCACCACGGCGAGCGCCATGCCGTCGAGAAAGCCGTAGGCCGATGTCTCGGGCGTGTTCAGGTCGCCGTGCTGATCGAACCAGACGATGGAATCGGCCCGCTCGCCGGCCACGGCGCCGGCGGCCGTCAGGCAGTTTCCCGCCAGCACGACGGGAAAGCGGCCGGCGTCGATGCCGGCGAACACCTTGGCGGCGACGGCGGCGCAGACCGCGAAGCCGGTCGCGATCTCGCGCCCCTGCCCGTCGCCCACGGCTCCGATGTCCTCGACCGCGACGTCGTGGCCGTGCCGGGCGAGCTCGTCCGCCAGACCCGCGGCCAGGAAGGCACCGGGGCCGCGGCCGAAGCCGGCGTCGCGGTGGCCGCTGTCATAAGGCGCGGTGACGACCGCGACCTTCATGGTCGCACTTCCGCGACGCGTTCCCTCGCCGCACGCAGCACCGCCAGCGCCTCTTGCGGGTCGATGCGGCCGTCATAGAGGGCGCGGCCGGAGATCGCGCCTTCGAGGCGGCGGGCGTCGGGCATGGTCATGCGCACGATGTCGGCCATCGAGGCGAGGCCGCCCGAGGCGATGACGGGGATGGACACCGCCTCGGCCAGATCGATGGTGGCGTCCCAGTTGATGCCGGCGAGCACGCCGTCGCGGTCGATGTCGGTGTAGATGATGGCCGCGACGCCGGCACCCTCGAACTTCTGCGCCAGCTCGACCGCGCCGAGCGTCGAGGCTTCGGCCCAGCCCTCGACCGCGACCTTGCCGCCGCGGGCGTCGATGCCGACGGCGATCCGGCCCGGAAACGCCTTGCAGGCGGCCCTGACCAGCCCGGGATCGCGCACGGCGACCGTGCCGAGGATGACGCGCGCCAGCCCCTTCTCCAGCCAGGCCTCGATATGGGCCATGGTGCGAATGCCGCCGCCGAGCTGGACCGGGTTCCGCGTCGCCTTCAGGATCGCCTCGACCGCCGCACCGTTGCGGCTCTCGCCGGCGAAGGCGCCGTCGAGATCGACGACGTGCAGCCATTCGAAGCCCTGCTCCTCGAAGGCTCCGGCCTGCGCGGCCGGGTCCTCGTTGTAGACGGTGGCGCTCGCCATCTCGCCGAGCTTCAGGCGCACGCAGCGGCCTTCCTTGAGGTCGATGGCGGGGAAAAGGATCATCGCGTCACACCCCTTCGACGATGACGAGGCGCGCCGTGGCGCAGGGTTTGCGCAGCGCGAGCGCGGCCTGGTACTCGGGCGAGCGGTAGCATTCGAGCGCCGTGTCGTAGCTGTCGAACTCGATCACCACATGGCGGGTGCCGGCCGGTTCCTCCGGCTGCTCGTTGCGGCCGCCGCGGATCACGAACCGCGCGCCGTATTTCTCGAAGGCGGCGGCGTTGGCGGCGACATAGTTCTTGTAGGCCTCGGGGTCGCTGACGTCGACCAGCCCGATCCAGTAGCCTTTCTTGCTCATGGCCTCTTCCTCATGGCCGTTTCTCCCTCAGGGCTTCCAGCGCAGGAAGTTGGCGATCAGCGCAAGGCCGAGCCGCTGGCTCTTCTCCGGGTGGAACTGCGTGCCGGCCTTGTTGCCATGAACGACGGCGGCCGTCACCGGCCCGCCATAGTCGGTCACGGCCAGGACCTCGTCGGCCCGAGTCGCGTCGAGATGATAGGAATGGACGAAATAGGCGTGGAGGCCGCCCTCGCCGGTCGGAATGCCGGCGAAGAGCGGATGGGATTGTTTCACGTGAATCGTGTTCCAGCCGATCTGCGGGATCTTCAGCGACGGGTCGGACGGCGCGATCTCCTTGACGTCGCCGGCGATCCAGCCGAAGCCCTTCGTCACCGTCTTCTCCAGCCCGCGCTCGGACATCAGCTGCATGCCGACGCAGATGCCCAGGAACGGCCGGCCCCTGGCGGTGGCGGCCTCCTCGAGGGCCTCGACCATGCCGGGCACGGCGTCAAGGCCGGCGCGGCAGTCGGCATAGGCGCCGACGCCGGGCAGGACGATGCGGTCGGCGTTCGCGACGCGGTCGGCATCCGAGGTCAGGTCGATCTCGGCCGCAACGCCGATCTCGCGCGCGGCGCGCTCGAACGCCTTGGTCGCCGAGCGCAGATTGCCGGAGCCGTAGTCGATAATGGCGACACGCATGTCAGCTTTTCCCGGGATAGGCGAAGAGGCCGAGCACCGGGCCGCTCTCCCGGCGCGGCGCGGCGGGCGGCGGAAGCGAGCCGGCCGAGGGCCGGACGGAAGCGGGCTCGTCGGCATCGTCCGCGTCGGACACGGCCTCGCTCAGGTAGCGGATCTCGGCGTCGGCGGCGTTGTCGGCCTCGACCACGCCCCATTCGCGCCAGCCGCGGCGGCGAAGCGCGGCGAGCTTGAGCGCCGATCCTTCCAGCCCGACATAGAGCGAGACGAGGAGCGACAGCGCCGGCGCGGCATTGCCCAGCCCCGCGACCGAGCCGATGCCGGACAGCGCCATCGACACGGCGACCACGAAGAGCGCCTCGATCCACAGGCGATGGAACAGAAGCCATACCGCCGGCAACAGGAAGGCGAGAACGTGGAATCCGTCGCGGACGAGGACCGCGCGGTCCTCGCCGCCGTCGGCTCTGCCCGCGGCCGCGGGCGGCTCCATCACGACATAGCTGGCCATGGCGTTCGCCTTATTCCCCACGTCTATCCGTTGAGCGTGCCCTTGGTGGATGGGATCGCGCCTTCCTGGCGCGGGTCGTGCTCGACCGCCGCCCGCAGGGCGCGGGCCACCGCCTTGAAGCAGGTCTCGGCGATGTGGTGGTTGTTGGCGCCGTAGTGATTGGTCACATGCAGGGTGATGCCGGCGTTCTGCGACAGCGCCTGGAAGAACTCGCGCACCAGCTCGGTGTCGAAGGTGCCGATCTTCGGCGCGGAGAACGCGACCTGCCAGACGAGGAACGGCCGGCCGGACACGTCGAGCGCGGCGCGCGTCAGCGTCTCGTCCATGGCGAGGTCGATGGAGGCGTAGCGGAAGATGCCGCGCCGCTCGCCGAGCGCCTTCGCGATGGCCTGCCCGAGCGCGATGCCGGTGTCCTCGACCGTGTGGTGGTCGTCGATGTGGAGGTCGCCTTTGGCCTCGACCGTCATGTCGATCAGGGAATGGCGGGAGAGCTGGTCGAGCATGTGGTCGAAGAAGCCGACGCCGGTCGAGACGGTCGACACGCCCTTGCCGTCGAGATCGACGCTGACCGCGATCTCGGTTTCCTTCGTCCTGCGCGAAACGCTCGCCGTGCGGCCGGCCATGATCGCAATCCTTCTCTCGAGAAAGCGAAGGCGTCTTAACAGCATGCCCGGCGGATGGAAAGCGCGACGGACGCGCAGGCTTTGCATTCGGCACGCCGGCACATACATAAGCGCCCATGCGGCCGGCGCTGCCTGACCATGGCCGGCCGAAGACAGGATCGGAGCTGATATGTCGAACGAGCTTACGATGCACGCGACGACCATCGTCACCGTGCGCAAGGACGGCAAGGTGGTGATCGCCGGCGATGGCCAGGTCAGCCTCGGCCAGACCGTCATGAAGGGCAATGCCAAGAAGGTGCGCCGCATCGGCAAGGGCAACGTCATCGCCGGCTTCGCCGGCGCCACGGCCGACGCCTTCACGCTGCTCGAACGGCTGGAGGCCAAGCTCGAGCACTATCCCGACCAGCTGATGCGCGCGGCGGTCGAGCTGGCCAAGGATTGGCGCACCGACCGCTACCTGCGGCGGCTCGAAGCCATGATGCTCGTCGCCGACAAGAGCGTGACGCTGGCCCTGACCGGCACCGGCGACGTGCTCGAGCCCGAGCACGGCGTGATGGCGATCGGCTCGGGCGGCAACTATGCGCTGGCGGCCGCGCGCGCGCTGATGGACACGGACAGGAGCGCCGAGGAGATCGCGCGCAAGGCGATGGAGATCGCCGCCGACATCTGCGTCTACACCAACGGCAATGTC